>JADJGZ010000010.1 GCA_016707785.1 Bacteroidales bacterium
ATCACATGCCCGGATTGAATAGGTCCAATGCATCCATCAGCCGATGTTTCCTGAACTGTTAATATGAAATCTCCGGGAAGATTCCATGTTTGATAAATCTCAAATGTATTACTTGCCTGGATCACCCCATCAATTTTCCACTCATAGGTGGAACCGGGCAGTCCATTAATCCAATAGTGCTTGGTAGCCCCGATACATACTGAATCCGGCATAGCTATCTGTGCACCGGCTTTGAATCCGGCGACCAGCAGCAGTGCTAAGATTAGTATATATCGGAACTTACTAAGCATGGGCTGATTGGGTATTGGGTTTTGGGTAATTGGGTTTCTTTAATTTCAGTTAGGTTACTTCCTGGTTACTTTTACTACGTAACCAGGAAGAATGAATCATCATATCAGATCAGTTAGTTATGCCAGATTCCTGTGTTTGCAGGTGCTGGATTAACTGTGATGCTTGTGCTGTCAGAATTGGTACATGTGCCATTGCTATATGTATAAGTAATGACGAATGTTCCTACTCCTGAAACTGTAGGATCGAAAAGATTACCTGAAACTCCAGTGCCACTGAAAGTGCCTCCAGCAGGAGTACCTGTTAAGGTTACCAATCCTGCATTAATACAGACCGGTCCTACTGGTGTGATAGTTACAACAGGGAGTGCATTGATAGTAACACTGGTTGTAGTAGTATTGGAACAGGTTCCGTTAGAGAAACTATAGGTTACCGTATAGGTTCCAGCTGTACTTGCAACAAGGTCAATGGTTCCGGTAGCAGGATCTATAACTAAACCAACAGTTGAACTATAGGTACCACCTGCTTGTCCTGTCTGAGTTACGGTAGCTGTACCAGTAGCACAATAAGGTGATCCGGCATAAGCGATAGTTGCAACTGGCAGTGCGTTAATAGTAACACTGGTTGTAGTTGCAGGTTCCGTAGAGAAACTATGGGTGGTATAGGTTCCAGCTGTACTTGCACAAGGTCAATGGTCGGGTAGGGGATCTATAACAATTGAACAGAGTACCACCTGTCTGTCTGGTCGTAGTTGTACCGGTACAATAAGGTGATCCGGCATAAGCGATAGTTGCACTGGCAGTGCGTTATAGTAACACTGGTTGTAGTAGTATTGGAACAGGTTCCGTTAGAGAAACTAGGTAACAGGTAGGTTCCAGCTGTACTTGCAACGAGGTCAATGGTTCCGGTTGCAGGATCTATAACTAAACCAACTGTTGAGCTATAAGTACCACCGGCTTGTCCTGTCTGAGTTACTGTAGCTGTACCGGTAGCACAATAAGGTGATCCGGCATAAGCGATAGTTGCAACTGGCAGTGCGTTAATAGTAACACTGGTTGTAGTAGTATTGGAACAGGTTCCGTTAGAGAAACTATAGGTAACGGTATAGGTTCCAGCTGTACTTGCAACAAGGTCAATGGTTCCGGTTGCAGGATCTATAACTAAACCAACAGTTGAACTATAAGTACCACCTGCTTGTCCTGTCTGAGTGACTGTAGCTGTACCGGTAGCACAATAAGGTGATCCGGCATAAGCGATAGTTGCAACGGCAGTGCGTTAATAGTAACTGGTTGTAGTAGTATTGGAACAGGTTCCGTTACGAAACCGGAGGTAACAGTGTAAGTGCCAGCTGTACTTGCAACGAGGTCAATGGTTCCGGTTGCAGGATCTATAACTAAACCAACAGTTGAACTATAGGTACCACCTGCTTGTCCTGTCTGAGTTACGGTAGCTGTACCGGTAGCACAATAAGGTGATCCGGCATAAGCGATAGTTGCAACTGGCAGTGCGTTAATAGTAACACTGGTTGTAGTAGTATTGGAACAGGTTCCGTTAGAGAAACTATAGGTAACAGTGTAAGTGCCAGCTGTACTTGCAACGAGGTCAATGGTTCCGGTTGCAGGATCTATAACTAAACCAACTGTTGAGCTATAAGTACCACCGGCTTGTCCTGTCTGAGTGACTGTAGCAGCCAGTAGACAATAAGGTGATCCGGCATAAGCGATAGTTGCAACAGGCAGTGCATTAATAGTAATGCTGGTGGTAGTCGTATTGGAACAGGTTCCGTTAGAGAAACTATAGGTAACGGTATAGGTTCCAGCTGTACTTGCAACGAGGTCAATGGTTCCGGTTGCAGGATCTATAACTAAACCAACAGTTGAACTATAAGTACCACCTGCTTGTCCTGTCTGAGTGACTGTAGCTGTACCGGTAGCACAATAAGGTGAACCGGCATAAGCAATAGTTGCTACAGGGAGTGCATTGATAGTAACACTGGTTGTAGTCGTATTGGAACAGGTTCCGTTAGAGAAACTATAGGTAACAGTGTAGGTGCCAGCTGTACTTGCAACGAGGTCAATGGTTCCGGTTGCAGGATCTATGACTAAACCAACTGTTGAACTATAGGTACCACCAGCCTGTCCTGTCTGAGTTACAGTAGCTGTACCTGTAGCACAATAAGGTGAACCAGGATAAGAAATAGTAGCGATAGGTTGTGGATTAATAGTCACAACAACTGGCTCAATATCTGTACAAGCTGGAAGAGTTCCAGTTGTTGCCATAATGTAATAGGTACCGGAAGTCCCAACTGCATTGGGATTAACTAAAGCAATAGTGGCTCCTGCATCAGTCCAGTAACTTAATGTTGTGCCAACAGGTAGGGTGCTGCCTGCTGTAATTGCCGCTGCTGTGAGATCAACGGTTCCAGGAGCGCAAATGGCCGGAGGATTGGTGATTACCAATACCGGTGCAGGCAATACTGTTACCGCAAGCGTTTGTGTAGTGGTACATCCATTTGGGCCTGGTTCTGTTTCTGAAACTGTTACTGTGTAAGTAACCGGAACTGCAACATTTGCCCAGTTCACTATAACAGTATAGGCATTTCCGTTAGGGGTAACTGTCCAGTCGGTACCTGAAACTCCGGGTGTGATTGACCAGTTGAAGGTGTTTCCAGTATTACCTGGAACAACCCAATAGTCAACCGGACCGGGACATATAGAGTGTGGTAAAGTACTCTGTCCCCATCCTTTGAAACCAATGACTGATATCATTATGATCAGCAGCCATTTCATTGATTGTAACTTAGTTTTCATAAGTTGGGTTTTTGGATTATTGTTTGTTTTATAGTTATTTTCTCTTTAATTCTTTGATTTTCAGTTTATGTTGAGTACCGCCATCGCGCCTTCCAATCCCCTGGAAGTTCCAGGAGTTTGAGCCAGTTTAGAAGTCGGTTAATGGTTGTCATGATTTGTAATGGTTTGATATTTAATTTTTTGGGTATTGGGTTTGGGTAATGGGTCAGTTATTTTTTCAATATGTTTTTATTACTTTGGTTTACATCGGGTACTAGAAATGTGTGATTAATGAAGTGGCAGGTAACGGCACTATCGTTACACTGGCGTTTCCTGTCATAGTTGTTGAACAGGAAGTAGATACCATAGTAGCTACCACGGTATATGTCCCAGCCGCTGTCTGATTTCCAAAGCTGATAGCACCCCCGGTGCCAGCGACTGGTAATCCTGTGTTTACGCCCCCAATCTGCAGTTGATAGCTTACTCCCAGCTGTGATCCCGTTAATCCTACCGGAACTCCGGCTCCTCCTGCACAATAACTTCCTCCTCCTGTCACACTATATGGATCAGGGATGGCTTTTATTTCGACAATAGTTGTGGTTGTACCTGGACAAGTTCCATTGGTGAAACTGTAAGTAACTGTATAAATGCCGGATGAGCTTGATGCCAGATTGATCTGCCCGCTAACTGGATTTATTGAGAGCCCTGCAGGTGCCGATGTAAAAGTTCCACCGGCCTGGCCGGACTGGATAACATTTACAGTTCCAACCGGACAAAAAGGTCCTCCGGAATAGGAGATGGAAGCATTTGGTAGTGGATTGACCAGTACATTAAAAATCGTTGGTGAAACAGCACTGCAACCATTAGCCGCCGTGTAGTTTACACTAACAGTCTGAGGACCTGTGGAACTCCAGGTAACTGTAACACTATTGTCATTGATCCCACCCCTGAAGTTATTGTTCCACCTGCTGATACAACCCAGCTGTAATTCGACATGCCGGCTGCAGTTGAATAAATATTTCCGGTTGCGCCTACACAAGCTGAATTTGAGCCGGTGATAACAGGTATAGGCGCGGGTTTTATTGTTACTACCATAAAATCTGTAACCGGGCCTGGACAAGGAGCAGAAGGCTTTGGGGTGGATAGTGTGAGAGTAACTGTTCCGTTTGTAATATCTGTAATACCTGGTGTATAAGTGGCATTAAGTGTGTTTGCATTGGGTGAAAAGTGCCATCTCCACTGCTGGACCAGGTTATTGAAGGAGTTGTACTTCCAACAGATGCAGTTCCCAGTTAATGAGACATTCTGCCCGGCACAAATGGATTGATCATCACCGGCATTTACCAAAGCTTCAGGGTATGCCCTGACAATCCTGGTAGCAGGTGTTCCATTTCCACAGGCATTCACAGCATATACACTCAAGGTTCCTGTGGTAAAAGCTGGAACAGCCGAAAAATCCATTGTAATGGAATTCGTATTGGATGGCGCATTGATTACTGCATTGCCGGCACTGTAAGACCAAACATAACTGAGTGCACCTGGTACCGGGTTGACTGAAAAAACAACTCCTGTGGTTGGAACGCAAACGTTAATTGTAAATATATTCCATGTTGGAGTTGCAGGAAGTGGATCAATTACTAAAGCAACAGATGTACATGCCGAACTCCCGCAGCCACTTTCCCATCTTGCATAATAAGTAGTATTTATTCCAGGGGCTGTTATAGTCAATGGTGAACCTGAACCAACAAAAGTTCCGCCACAACTGCCCGAATACCAGTTAAGTACAGGACCGGCACCTGTTCCGCCATCACCCCCGGTAGCAGTTAATACCACACTGGCTCCTGCACAAACAGGATTTGGAGAGGCACTTGCCGAGGTTGGGGCTGTAGGTTTGGTAAGAACTGTCACTGTAACACTCGCACAAGTCGATGAACCACATCCATTCTGCCAGCTTGCATAATAGGTAGTGGCAACACTGGGTGAAGGCAGACTGAATGAGGCTCCTGTACCAATGAGTGTTCCCCCGCAACTTCCGGTATACCAGTTTAATGTAGAGCCGGATCCACCAGTTACTGAAAGGGTAATATTGCCAGGATCATCCTCGCAGAAGTTATTTCTATCGGATTGAGCAGTAAGAGGTGCCTGTGGAAGCGGATTCACTGTAATGTCAATACTTGCACAACTTGAATTTCCGCATGAGCTTTCCCAACGGGCAAAATACGTTGAATTTGACGCCGGAGCGGATATGGTTAGTGGAGATCCAGTTCCAACTAAAGTTCCGCCACAACTTTCGGTATACCAATTCAAAATTGGACTTGATCCGCTGCCACCATTTCCACCATTGGCAGTCAGCGTAAGGCTTGTACCTGCACACAGGGTTGTTGCAGATGCAGTTATACTCGTTGGGGCGACAGGGAGAGTATTTACATTTACTGTAACAGAAACACAGGCCGAATTTCCACATATGCTTTCCCATCTTGCATAATAGGTGGTTGTTACAACCGGAGAAGGAATAATGAGTGTGGGACCGGTTCCTGCCAAAGTACCCCCACAACTGCCGGTATACCAGCTTAATGTACTACCTGAACCTCCAGTTGCAGTCAGTTCAATATTTCCTGCATCATCAGCACAGAAATTATTCCTGTCAACCTGGGCCGAAGTGGGATCAACCGGAACTGGTGAAACTACTACTACCACGCTTTGTACCTGTGGTGCACATCCATAACCATCTTCTACTGTAAGGTAATAAGTGCCGGCATGTGAGGCGTTAACATTATTGATAACAGGATTTTGAAGGCTGGAAGTAAATGAATTCGGACCTGTCCATGAAAAAGTAAATGGAGGGATTCCACCTGTAAGATTGGCATTCAGGTTTAGGTCACCACCCATACAAACGGCTCCACCTCCATTGGCAGTGGGTGAAACTGTGGCTGGTGCTGAAGAAAGCGTCCCAAAAGAAATATCATCAAGCCCAAAGTCATTACCTCCCGGGTCTGTATTAAGGTTAATAATTCTAATAGTTGCAGAAACAGCCCCTGCAGGTGAAGTCCAGAATGGAGTGCTGTAAAATCTTACCCAATTGGATAAGGCAACCTGGGATTCATCAGTTGGTTTTGGGGCAATATTTAGGTCAGCTATACTACCTACCTGTTCTGTTCCATTTTGTATGGTAACAATTTCAAATTGAAGACGGGCTGGTGAGGCTGGATTAAGATTCATCCCCCAGGCGCTGAAATAATAGGGAGTGTTAGGCTGAATGGTTACCGTTTGTTGCCAGATCACCTGGGAGGTATTAATACTCCCGTTAATCATCATAAAATTTCGGGACCCGATTGAATTATTCGTGTGATCCCGACCATGAAAATTGTTGTGATACCCCTGGGGTGCACCCGGGTAATTTGACCAGGCACTGGTATTAACTGCATAAAAACCCTCCGGATAGAGCCCTGAACCTGCAGTTCCATCATAGTAAGCCTGGTTTTGTGTATATCCTGTTATGAACGCAGGAGTTGCTGCATTGAAATTCGTAAAACTTCCATCCAAAACCAGTTCATTGGCTACTGTTAATACTGCTGAACCCTGGCAACCATAAGAATTGGTAACATTAACACTATAAACACTGGCATGGTCAACAGTAATAACCTGTGTAGTAGCTCCGCCGATTGGAATACCGGATTCATACCATTGGTAAGTAAGTCCGGCCGGATTGGCAGTAAGTATAATATTCCCCGGACTCGAGCAATAATCGGCTGTGATCGTTGGAATGGTGGTCGGATTAACTGTTACAGTAAAAGTGCGGGCCGGACCTGTACACAGAGAGGGTGACTTGGCAACTACACTTATGGTAGTTGTAATTGGACTTCCGGTTAAATTAACTGTTGTATAGGCCGGGATGTTTCCCGGTCCTGATACCCCAAATCCGATGTCAATACTGCTGGTCCAGGTATATGTACTCAAGGCTATTGAACTTCCGAAGGAACTGGCTGCCACAACAACCCCACTGCAATAGGTTGCATTGGAAATTGGGTTTACAGTAGGGCCCGGTTCTACGATTACTGTAATTGTTTTTTGGGTTCCAATACACGAACCTGCAATCGTAGTGGGTGTCACGATATATTGTACTGATCCGTTAACGGTATTGCTGGTATTGGTGAGAATCTGGTTAATTGGATTTCCCGAACTGGCACTGGCACCGCTAACACTCGTCGGCAAAGGAGAGATTGTACCAATGGTCCATGAGTAGGTGCAAGGACTCCCTGATGTAAGCAAAATATTAGGCCCTGTTCCTGTACATGTGGTATAGGGCCCGTTGTTATTGACTGTTGGAGTAGCAACAGGAGTAACTGCGAGAGTGCGGGGCGTTCCATTTCCACAGGTATTGGAAGGGGTCACCTGGATATTTCCTGCTGTAGCGCTTACAGTAACTGTAATCGAATTGGTGTTTCCTCCGCCGGTTTGAACCCATCCTGCAGGGAAAGTCCAGTTGTAAGTAACACCCGAAACATTAGTAACGGAATAACTCTGGGTAGTCCCTTCACATGGGGTTGTCGCACCGGCGATAACAGAAGGCTGCGCCGGAACATCCATCGGGTTTACTGCAAGGGTCTGCGCTGTTCCGTTCCCACAGGAATTTGAAGGAGTAACCTGGATATTGCCGCTTGTGGCTCCTATAGTTACCGTAACTGAATTGGTATTTTGACCGGATACAATTACCCAACCAGATGGGAATGACCAGTTGTATGTTACACCAGCAACATTGGGAACAGAATAAACCAGGTCAGTCCCGATACAGGGAGTGATATTTCCTGAAATAGCACCAGGCTGGGCAGGCAAAGTAAGGATGGTAGCACAGGTTTCTGAATAACATTCGGTATTTGACAGTGATACTGAAACTGGATCTGGTGCAGCAGAACCAAATGTTATTGGGAAATCCCCGTAATTACTTTCTCCGGAATTGGCCCTGGTAAGGAATTGGTTGCTAAGAAATGTTGTTGGACTACCGGAGGTTGGAGGCTCATCGGTAATCATTGCAAACACCTTGATCGTTCCAATGGGACCACCCAATGCAGACCGGGATATAGCAAATTCAAAACCATTAAGATAATCTCCAATGCTACTATTGGCAATAAATCCAAAAAGATCTGAGGTGTTTGAAGTCCCAAGTAAGGTAAATGTATTCGTCTGCATATTATACAGATCGAAATAGGTATCACCAACAGCAGTATTGATGCCCAGGATATAATCCGGAGCAAAACCAGCGTCAAATGTGGTTCCGTAATTTAGGTTCTCCATGGCATGACAAGGGGTGCCATTTCTGTTTACCCAGGTGGATAAGTCATTGTACCCGCCAAGCTGACAATCAATGAAAAGAAGTACCCTGTTAGTGCTGTTGATGCTACCTGCAATTCCACCAAATAAATAGCTTTGTGTGGATTGAATATAAAGGGCATCGAGATTATTTCCTGCTCCGAAACCGCTTGGGTTGGGGCCACCAGCAGAAGTTGCCAATGGACTTCCCCAGGCTGATTCAGTCAGACTTCCATCAAATATAAAAGGAGAATATGAGCGGACACAAACCTGGTCGGTTGAAGTTAGTGCTGATGCAGGAGTAAAAGTTGTATTTGTTGAGGGCGCCCCCTGGGAAGTGCCATTTAATGTAAACTCAAAAATACTTCCGTTTCCTGCAGTGAAAGTGGGCGTACTGCCTTCACAAGGAGTTGCAGGGCTAATAGTTGGAGCAGGGGGTAAAGCATTGATGGTAACCTGGGTGGTAGCTGTTACCGTGCAGGCTCCCACAGTTTTTGTGTAAGTAACGGTATAGCTTCCGGCTGTACTTGTGTTCGGTGTGATGGCTCCGGTACTTGCATTAATGGATAAGCCTGCAGTTGAGCTAAAAGTACCTCCTGTGTAAGAGCCTGTACCTGTTAATGTAACGGTAACAGGGGTAGATGCACTGATGCAGAAAGGACTTCCAGCGTAGCTAATAGTAGCAGTGGTGACTTCAAATTCGTCAGCACCGATATCAGGGGCAGAACCTGTGCCAGTGTAACCTGCATTCCCCTGGCGAATCTCATTGTCATAATCATCAGTATAAGTGGCAATATTTACTGCTCCACTTTCAGCTAATGAAACCTGGGCACCACAGGATATAATATGCAAAAAGCCTGCATCTGTTCCCACAATGCTTGAAAAATTTGGGTCTTCTGTCTGGGAATTGGTTTCCCTTGGAGCAACCCTTGCTTTAAATGCGGCTAAAGTTTGATCAGAATTGGTGCCATCATAAAAGATGAGCCTGTTTGCAGCTGGAGTTCCACCATATAATAAATTGTTGTTTGAACTTACCCCGTAGTTTGTCAAAGTTGTGTTAGACCTCCTGTAGGCAGCTACAATTCCAGCTCCTTTGGGAGTCGACTTATTGACAATAATATTGTTTTCTGACAATTGAGGGTTGCAGTTGTTACGGTTGCATTAGTGATGTGATAAAAGTCCACTGCAACCCAAAAGTCCAGCTGTTGATGAAGCATTTAAGTAAATAGTATTGTAATAAACATTGATTGTTGAAAAGGTGTAGTTGATGTCAGAGGTTAATACCCATAACCGGGTTTGGCTGCATTGGCTGCGGGTCTTTAAGATCACCGATTAGGTTATTCGAAATATTATGGTTGTTCCTGCTGTAACATCAATGCCATTTACTGTTGAGCCAGTTGCATTGCTCCCTGATAAATTATAAATCTTATTCTTTAGAATGTTAGCAGATGAGGCTGATGTAATACCTAAAATCGTTGAAGCACCTGTTGTTGAAATTCACCAATAGTATTTCCGGAAATAATATTTGCAGTTCCGGCAGTATTCCCTAACTGAATACATGTGATATTTTCCCCTGATTCCGGTGATAGTGTTTCGGTATCACATTTATTCCTTTATTAAGGTTAAATACAGTAACCGCGAAATTTCCACAACTCCAGTTTGTAAAGATGTTATTGGAAATGGTCTTATTTGTTCCCGCTGAGCCATCCTGGTTTACCCATCCTGCCATGTTGGTATTGCCTGTAAGAGTTATATTGGAGAAATTATTTCCTGTATGGTTAATAATAGCTGTACCTGTGGAATTAGCTGTTGAAGTAAACAAAGTAACGGTTCCCCTAAGTTGCTTTTGAAAATGTACCTATAATGCTATTATTTGAAACAGTTTGAGTTCCACCATTAGGCACTGAAACATTATTTGATATAAAAGTCAGTGATCCGGAATTGCTTATGCTAAGATTGTTGAAAGTATTATCGCTGATATTCTGGGAGGCAGTTGCATTTGTATTGATAATAAAGGTGTTACCACCTGAACCATTTGAATTAATAATGCCCTGGAAGTTATTTCCACTAATGGATAAGTTTGTTGTCCCTGAGCCGGCAATGTTCGAAATTCCGGTTAATAGACCCGAATTGCCTGTAGTGTAAGTGAAGAAGTTTCCAGAGGAATTTCCTAGTTGATTGTTGTTAATGTTAATAGTTGTTATGACATTCCCTGTATTTCTTAACCCAAAAACACCTTGGGTAGGTCCTGATGTGCTACAACCATTAAAAATGTTATTGTTGATATTTAGTGTTCCAGGTGCAGATGCATTAACTATTCCATAAAATTCTCCTGCGGATGAACAGTTCAGTAAAGTGTTATTGTTGATGTTGATAGTTGATGTTGCCAGGCCTGTATTCCCTTGTGTTCTAATTACCTCATAAACCGAAGCTGAAGAATTTACCAGGGTAACCGTATTATAGGTAATATCATGAGTAAAAGTACCAGTAGGGGCATTAATAAAATCGATGTAAATACATCTTAGAGAATTTACGGTTGCCAGGTTCGCACTTGTCAGGGTATTATAATTAACTTTCAGTCCTTTTTGTGATGTGCAGAAAATTCCAAGGATAGTGCCAGGAACATTAGTAGCAACTGTGTTACCTGCATTATTCCCCCAATTTGTTGCAGTGTTTCCGGTTGCAGGTGTTGAGCCTCCAATTTCATTGCCATCATCCATCCGGTTATCTGTACCTGAGCCTACGAAAATAATGGGTAGGTTTACATTACTGATTGAATTACCATAAACCTTATTATTACTGTTACTCCCAGTAATATTGGTAATATCATTTGGTGTTAAAGGTGATCCTGTGGGTAAATGCCTTACACTGCTATATATACCACATGAATTTGTAAATGACCGGTTAAGTGAAATGGTATTATTTTGTATTGTATTGTTTTTGGCACCATTGGTAGCATTTGCATATAGCAGGGCAATTCCCCACTCTGTCATGGTGTTGCTGGCCACAGTAAAATTATTATTGCCGGAATTCTCTGTTAATGTAAAATTCTGAAGTGTAACGAAGTCTCCGCCCTGTATTTTGAATATGGCATCATTCCTTGATCCACCAGCTTGCAGCCCTGCAGTAATCGTATTGTTACTACCACTGATGGTTATTGTGTTCAGAACTGTACCCTGTGCAGAAATGATATATCCTCCGACAGGAGCAGTTTGTGGATTGCCGGGATTTAAAGAAATAGTAATAGGTGTTGTGAGTGCTCCTATAGCATTCAATTGTGTAATAGCAGCCTGAAGACTGGGATAGGTCGCTGCCATCCCGGCACCTGTTGCACTTACAACCTGTGCATTTGAAAGTGTGGAATTTAAAAGGAGGGTGATGAAAATGAAGAATGAAAATACTCTGCCCGTTGAAGTCAATAAATGAGAATGCACCTTCTGCCTGACACAGACCGGACCGAAAAGATGCATTAATAGTTTCATTTTGACGCAGTAATTAGTTCAACGTAGCAGGGCCCTGATACAGCTTGTCTTTCAACAGTTCAGAGAAGTTGAGCTAAAAGAAATGTAATATTCAGAAAATCAATTACATGAGATTGTTGATGCCTGTATTACGCATCATCTGTTTGTTAAAATATCCTCATGAATCTTTCATTATTTTACTTTCTGTTTTTAACCCAATTTACCCATGCCGAAATAATCTATTTTAATACCAAAAAATTTAAATAGTTGAAATACAGTATTATATAAATGTAATAATCCATTTTTCAATGAGTAGCGATTCCAGTATGGGACATTATCACCGCTTTATTTTCATTAATACACCATCTGTATCTTATCATCATATATTCAATATTTTAATAGGTTACTAAGCTTAGTGACTGTTAGAGATTTTTACAGTTCTTTCTTCTTGAACCCTTTCAAATATTTGCAGGTTTATTCAAATTCTGGATTCCTGGATTCTCCCGAAGGGAAGCCTTCTGCTTGGATTCTTGTCCGCCAGCCGGCGATGGATTCTTGAATTCTTAATACTAAACATTAATGTGTTTCTTCTCTTTAATTATGTCTTATCAAAGCTTTTAGAAGATCAATATTTTACCCTAATAATGAAATATATTTGAAGTAAGAGGAATTGGCTGAACCCATAATTGAGCAGCCCAACCCGCCTTCCAGCATCCTTCTCCCTGGTTATAAACCCTGCAATAAAACTGCTCTCCATCCATAGCAATTGTGACATTAGAAATCTCCAGACTGCTCGTTGTTTCTCCTGAAATCATTGAAAATGGATATATCTCCGGAATAATGTTCCAGTTTCCACTAATATCTAATTTCATCCACTTATAGGTATAAGGAGGAACTCCTCCAGAAACTGAAACTTCATAGATCACCTGATTGCCTTCACATACCCACTGTGTATCAGGTTGCTGATTAATCACAGGGGAATTGCCGGTACATGCTGTATGATGGATTCCCGGACTGGAAGGAACCTGTCCTGATTGGATCACTGGTGCCAAAACCTCCCATCCCTCATTACTCCCGGTGGAATCAGGAGAACAGATGCTATCAGCTCTTACTAAAGATCCATCTGCGAACCATGGGATTGAACTGTTTTCATAAATTACCTGGTCAATTTTCACGCTGCCATTGTACAAAACAGCACCATCCCTTCTGTTCCCATTCCAGCTGTTGCAGCAACTGCCCGGAATACTTCCCAGCCAGCTGCTATCCACAAAATCATGCGGGCCTCCAAAAACCGGATTGCTGTATCCACAGGTTTTTGCTTCTCCTGGCTCAATACTCCCAAGCAAGTTCCAGGTTTCACATTCAGCGAAATTGGCAATGGCTTTCACAGTCCAGCCTCCAAGGTTAATGGAATGGCTGGTTGGATTAAATATTTCAATATACCGGTCTGACTGGAAGGAATTTACCGGGTCGCATAGCTCTGAAATGATCAGATTGCCCCCATTTAATGCGCATGACTCTGTAAGGGTCTGGAAGTAGGCTGAACCCATAGAGAGGCATGTTCCTGTTACCTGTACTATGCCATTTCCACTTCCTTCAGCAACCCTGGCAGTGATCAGCTCATCTGATTCAACTTGAAAATAGCCTGCCGGAATGGAGTTTATACTCACCTGGCTTGCTCCCGTAAATCCTGTCCCGAAGATGTCAAGCAATGTGCCTGCCGGGCCATTCAAAGGATAAACAGAATCTACTTGTATAGCACAAGGCAGAATTCCTTCCAGACGAAGGTCATCCAATCGGAACTCGGTTGGACCAATACTCGTAAATCTCAGTGCAGTAATCGATGAAGGTAAAAAACCGGCTGCCTGTACTTCATGCCATCCTGCAGTCCCCGACCCGGAGGGTAAAACAATACTCAGATTGATCCAGGTAATACCATCAGGACTATATTCAAAAGATATTCCACTTCCGTCTTCAGCAGTGGTTGATTTCCTGATACCGAACTTTATTGTCAAATCGAGATATACACTTGCATCGATTCCTGATACCTGGAAGTTTTCCCCTACGGTATTTAGCATAATATTCCATGAGCCTGAAGCAGCAGGATAATCAGATGGAAAAGTGTTTCTTACATCCCCTGTCCCCGACATGAATAACTGATCATTTTCAAACCGGTCATTCACCTCCCAATCCGCAATAGCATCTCCATTCATCCCCCCGACTCCGTTGTACATTGATTCAATGTTAATGATGCTTACTTGCGCAAAAATGTTTTTGGAGATGAAAATGATGGCTATGATTGGAAGAATCTTATTAGAATATGTCATATCATTAGTATAGGAAAGAATAAATCCATACTGGTAAAAAAATGGAAATAGTAAAATGCTGATTGTCGGAATTGAATAATAATATAATTAGAGTTATTTTAAATAATCTTTTTGTTTTCCTGGTCCTTTATCCGAGTCACAATGTTTTTATCAATACTACTTGTCAATTCTTTTCATTCATCCGCTGCCGAAATCAGTTTCATCCACGTTCCATTGAACCCGAGTCAAAGTTTCATAGTAAAATCTCAAAACAACTTTATCGGAGTTCCTTTAATACAATCGGCCAAAATCCATTTCATCTGCGTCACATTATCCGAGCCTATGAAGCTACCTATAACTCAGAATGCATTATTTGCTTATTATGATTTTCAAATATTTTCCTTCGAAACTCGGCTTTCTTCCCGAAATTTAATAGTAATCCAACTTCAACATCAGTCCTCTTAGGTAATTTATCAATTGCCATTCAAATTCTACAACCATTGTTTCTGCTGCCTTTAATTCCAGAATAAGCTGATTCATGATAAATCAGATATCATAGTATTACACCTATGATAACAACTTGTAAAAGACTTTAATCTGTTTTTGGGCCTCAACATATAATCCTCTGTTCTTTAATTCAAGATACATTGAGTTTTGATAGACTTTTTCCAAAAAGCCAAAACCTAACACATTGTAAACATCATAAAAAGTCCTGATTATGGAGTTTGTTATCTCCTCGTGTAAGAGTATCATATCTGAAAATCAATTAAATAATAAAAATAAAATAACTGAAATAAATCAAAGCTAAGATAAGGTCTTGAATCAGAAAATTTGCGACTGTTAATAAAAAAAGCACAACCCATTCCGGGCTGTGCTTTTCCATTACATGACGAACCGAAGTCCTACAAGTTTATAATCTGTCGTTTACGAAGTTTTAATTTTCAGGTAATTCCTCTTTTTTTGATTCAATGTTATACTTCATCCCGGCATACAGTACGGCAAACAGAAGGATGATTTCAAGCCCATTTCCTGCAGGTGCATTTTCAGCTCCCTGGTTTCCACCCAAACCATGTCCATTGGCTGGTCCTCCATTCGGAGGTGGCGGAGGAGGAGGGGTTTGCCCGGAAACTTCCGGCCCTATTGAAAACTGGAGAAGCAATATGAGAATGATACACCTCAGGAATTTATTTGATAAAAGTTTCATGATTTTCAATGTTTTTTTTGTGGATTGGATTCACCTTTTTAGTTAGAAAATGCTCTATCGGATAACTACTTTTTTGCTGAAACATCTTCCTTCTGAAAGCACTGATACAATATATACTCCTGGCGACAGGTTGGAGTCCAGTTTCTGAATTCCAGTTCCTGACAATTTGGTCGAGTAAAGTGATTGTCCAATCATGTTAACAATTTGAACCTGGTAAACGGAGGTTGCTTTCTCATTCAGGATGTAAATAGTGTTGGCGGAAGAATAAATATTGATTTGTTCCTGGTGATTCTCTTCCATCCCGATAGGTGATCCAACCAGCAAGCGGAACCTGTTCCTGTTGTCATCAGGAGATGCAATGAAACTATAAACAGGATTCTGCTTCAAATTGGTGATGGTTCCTGTCTTGAGGTCTTCAAGCAGCACTTTACTGCTCAGGGTAAAATCACTAATTCCGGGAGCCGTGATCATGTAACTGCCTTGTAATCCAATCTTTGTGCTGATGTCAACAGTAAGATCATCATTAATCTCATTATAACGACTGATGGAGTAGTAATTTCCGTCTTTTACAGCATAAATTTCAGGCGATTCAGCATAGAAACTCCACCATTTATCAGTACCGCCAACTGTGTACGCGGGATCAAACGAAACTACCATTTCATCAGAATGGTTATCGAGACTGCTGCTCAGTTTTAGCTTTATAAATCCCGGATTGAAGGATCCTGATTTCAGGAAGTCCTGTGTGCTATGTGTCCGTACCTGGTTGTCCATTACAAGGTTACCATTATCAGCAGCCTGTACAAAAAATGCCTGTGTTGGAGCAATATACCTGTCTACTCCATTGGAACCGGATCCATCTGCATCTGCCGAATTGAAAGCGCCATAATTGGCTACTGCATCATTCCAAATCCAGTAATCATATCCTGAAGAGGTAGCATTTGCTTTTAATGCATCCCTGTTCCATCCGGAACTTGCTTTCCAGTCAATAGCAGAAGGATAAGGATTTCCAATGAGGTTGAAATTATTTGCTCCTTGTATGATGGCCCTCGAAACACTGCCATTATGAAGGTTCCCATTGAAGACATGGGTTTCAGGGGAGCCGGTGGCAGCATTCCAGTTGGTATTATAAGCCACAAGATATCCTCTCATCGATTCCATTGATGCCGGGGTGGTGCTTCCATATCCTGCAGAACTTCCGGTAATATCCAATGGCTCTGTATTGAATTCTCCATTCGGTTTACGAAGGTTCACCCAATATAATTGTGAGGTAATGCTTGAATTTGTATTCCAGTAATAGAAATCCCATTCCCAGGGTTGAGCTCCAAATGATAATGGTGATCCTGCTGGTGTTGGTGCAAATTCTGGCCATATGGATTGGTTCACGATAGGAGAAGCCAGGAAATGCCATTTCAGGTCATTGGCAATCATTCTTTCAAATTTTGCGGGAACATTGTTTGAGTTATGCATCAAAGATCCGGTAGATGTAGAGGAACTTTTGATCACCAATCCATTGACTCCGGCATTATTTACCAGAGCAGTATTTACGGTAAGCTGTTTATCCGCATCAATCTGTAGTTTCGCATTATTGGCAATGGTCAGGTTTTCACAGGTTTGACTGGTACTAGTCAATGTCAGAATCGCACCTGATGTGGTTGACACACCAAAGTTGCTGATACTTCCCGGTAAGCCATCACCGGTCACCTGGTTACTGCTGCCAGTATATGTATAATTGGCACCGGTACTGTAGCTTCTACTTCCATTCACCTGGATATTTCCATTGATTCCTGCAGAGGTAATCCCTGAAACAGATCCAATCCAAAGATTAGCTCCTGAGTTTAGGACAAAATTTCCATTACCGGTTATTTTGCTATTTCGTGTAATCAATGTAGCACCTGTTGAGACTTCGGTATTTCCAGCAACACTTAAGGTTGTAACTCCGGAGCCTGATCCCAGGTTTAACTTACCGCCTTCTATTTGTACATCTCCACCAACTGAAAGTGTTGTAGTTTGAGAAGATGCCAGTTGTAACTCGCTGGTACCAGTGCTGGTGATAATGAGATCTCCATTAATTGTACTTAAAGTGCCATTGAGATTTATTGCTGAATTCTGTGTAGCAAAATTCCAGTTGAAATTTCCGAATGCCTGGTTCAAACCAGCATAAGGGGTAGCATATACTGATAATATTTCACAGGTGGATTGGGCATCCCAATTGGCAACAGGGATCTCCGAGAAGGTAGCGGGTGATTTCTTGCCAAAGCTCCTTACATGCTGGTATAAACTACCTGAAGCAAAAGAAATGCTTCCTTCATTATTGATATCATCTTCGGATATCATGGTTCCATTCACAATAAGGTCTGTTCCGGGGCCATCATTGATATTGAGGAACCCATCCGGACACAACTCATTCCTGAGTGTCGCACCTGCTTCAACAATAACTTCATCAACTGTGACATCATTGGTTACTGTAACTGTATGGCCATTTCTGATGGAAACACTACCGTCAGTACTAACAGGATTTGTGACTGCGGCTTCCCAAAGGTTTCCTGCATCCGTTGAAACTTCCCAGGTACTCGCCAGGTTCCATGCTCCGGATTGAACACTTCTGTATATAGCCTGGCAGGGATCCTTAATAATGGTGAATGTATTTGAAACATCTCCCATAACTACTGGATCAGAGCTTACTACCCTTATTTTATAACTGTTGTTACCAGAAGCAGTATTGGCAGGAATGGTGATAGTTATTGATGTTTCTGAATTATTTGCAGTCCCGATGCTGACAGGAGTCGTAAAACTTCCTGTATTATCAGATAACTGGGCAGTAAATATATTGCCTGCATTAAATGTCCCATGGGTAAATGTAATAGTTCCGTTATCAGGTGTAGTACAATCAACGGTAAATGGAGCACCACTTACCACTGGAGCACCGATGGTTAACCCGGTAGTGGATACTGTTTTGATGTTGGAAGAGACACTTGTACAAGCTGTAGTATAAGCTCTTAACCGGTAATGGTAAGTTTGACCGGCATTTAAACCGGTAACAGGATAAGTGGTAACATTAGAAACATTCAGATTATCAAACCCGTTCACGAAGGTTGAGAAATCAATGTTTTCCGATACATCAAGGAAATAACCGTTAACTCCTGGAACTGCATCCCAGTTAGCAGTGAATCCTGATACAGTAATATTTGTTGCATCTGTTGCTACTGGGGCTGAAACCGGAATGACAGAAACTGTTGCTGATCCGGAAATGACAGCATCACAGCCATGAGCATCTGATAAGGCTACATTTGAAGAATTAAAGGTGATGGTTTCAGTGGGTGAAACACTAAAAATGATTGGACTGGGGCCATTATAATTGTTCCCGTTATAAGTAACCTGATAAGGGGCTGTTCCACCACTTATTGTAACAGTAAGGTTGGTTGAGCTTCCGCAATTAATGTTAGCTGAACCAGTGATAGTAGCTGTAAGCGGATCAGGCTGACTTAAGGTAACCACCTGGCATCCTGCATTTACGGTAACAGTTGCACTTCCGGTCATATCACCGGCATTTGCAGTACACTTCGAATCCGAAAGTGAAGTTACGGTATAAGTTTTTGTGCTTAGAGTATTTACTGCGAAAGTATAAGGAGAGGCGTTTATTCCATTTACGGTTACCGGGGTTGAGCCATCAGTATAAACCAGGTTCCATGGACCGGTGCCTGTTAATGTAATACTCAGGTTGGCGGTTTGCCCATAACATACAGTTTCAGTTCCGCTGATAACTGAGGTTGGCCGTGGGTTTACCACGATGGTAACAGGATTTGAAAATGTTGCAGCACAAACTCCGCTTTGCACTTCTGCCCGGTATTGCCAGCTACCGGCTGAAGTGGGGGTTTCAGAATAAGTGGTTGATGTATTGCTTATATCGGCCCAGCTTCCTGAATCCAGTTTCTTTTGCCACTTATTAATGCTACCGGTATGTCCGGATAAGGTCATGGTACCAGTCCCTGATCCCAAACAGACCGGACTGCTTCCGCCTGTAACACTGCCTCCAACACTGGTCGGATTAACATTAAGGGTGCCTGGGTTTGAGATTGCACTTCCGGCTGAATTGCTGAAAATTACGCGGTATTGATAGCTATTCAATGCATTGGTTGCCGGGTTAATGGTAAGAGATGAGGTTGTAGTTCCTGATGCAGTGCTTGTGTTAACTGAATAAGGTGAAGCAATGGTTAAATTGCTGAAAGAACCTCCTGTGCTGATTTGCCAGGTAGCAGTAGGAGTGGGGTTGCTATCAGTTGATTCAGCGGTGAAAATAGCTTCTGCATTATTGCAAACAGTTTGATCTGTTGGTTGTGAACTGATGGTGGGCGCTACATTTGTTACTGTATAAGTTATACTCACTCTAATGTAATCCACGTTGGCAGTGCGGCTATTTGTACTGTTTACTGCCAAAACTACCCCGAAATCACTTGCGTTAATGTCAGAAGAGGTCCAGGTAGTGCCCCATAAATTTGATGTACTACCATAATTCACGGCTGTTTCTGAATTGGTCCAGTCAGTCCCGGTTACTGCAAGATTATTCCCTACAATCGTTCCACCTTTAACAAGTTTAACAACATTATCTCTTACGTCTGCTCCACTTCCGGTTGTGCCATATCTGCCTATGGTAACCGTAATTCCGTTTATGGTAGCTCCAGAAGGTATGGCAAAACCATAACCAGTTGCTTTCAGGTAATTAGAGGTTGAATTATTTACAGCAGCGCTGCTATAGCTGTTATCATCTGCAGTTACCCTTGTAGGATTAGTCCATGCAACGGTACCCACTCCGGTGAGGTTGACACCAGTAGCAGGAAAGTTGGGGCCCACAGTTGTCTGAGCCTTGAGATAGAAGCCGGACAGGATAATGCTTGCAAGCAATATAATTGATTTTATTTTCATCTTTGAATGAAAGTATATTATTGATTCATGGAATGAGTTGAATCCGGAATCTGTTTTTAATTTATAGTTATATGAGGGTTTCATAGCTTTGTTTTTTTACAAGTGAGTTTTGATTAGACAGCAATTGATTCAATTAGGGAATCGAAATGGATTGGCATCCCGATGAGTCTTTAACCCTGATTTTAAATTGCACATTTGCCCCTAAACCATTAAATGTGTATGGATTTAAGGTGTTTCCACTTGTATAGTTTACGCCGTTATCAATTGAGAACTGGTAAGGGCCGACCCCATTGTTGGCAGTTATTGTTATCGAGCCATCCAGGGCTCCATTGCAGCTTGCATTAACGGTGCTGTTGATGGCAGTATTTGGAGAATAAACAACCACATCAATCTGTGCTCTTGGCCCTTCACAACCTACAGTTTGTGAAACATAATAGGATGTTGTGCCATTTGCAGATGTTGAAGGTGTTGGTGCGGTAGAAGAACCAATGCCTCCGGTTGCAGTTGTATACCATAATAAATTTGAGCCTGTTGCTGTTAATGGGACAGCCGTTGCATTTAAACAGTATGTAATGGGACTGACAACCGTGGGTGCAGCCGGTGGAGTACACCATGAGATTTTTACCTGTCCATTTGCTCCATTTCCTCCATTATAATTTGTTCCCCCATTTCGTAGAGCTCCTCCACCGCCACCGCCAGGGGTTAAACCTGCTGATCCGGCACCATCAGAACTATACTTACCTGCACCACCATTTCCTCCACCTGAAGGAGCTGTGGCTCCATTTTGATTTGTTGCATTAACTCCGTTTGCTGAAGTTCCGGCAGACGATCCTCCTCCTCCCCCGAAATCGGTAGTCGAATTAACACCACTGGCACCATTACCTCCACTGTATTTTATTGTACCTACTCCACTTGTGGCAGCACCTCCGGTAGCACCTGATTGCACACCACCTGCTGTGGGTGCACTGTTTCCTCCTTTGGCCATCACCGTAGATGCTGAGCCAAACCAGGAGTCACCACCTGCTGACGTTGTTGAACTTCCGGCTCCTACTGTAAGATTATAAACATTACCTGATGAAACAGTGAGAACACTTGAGGAATAAGCACCTCCGCCTCCTCCGCCTCCATAAGCATCTCCGCTGGTTGTACCTCCTCTTCCACCTGCTCCCCAACATTCTACTGTAATAGATGTTATTCCTTCAGGAACAATGAAATATCCACTGCTACTATAAGTTATGGGGTTTGAAGGTGCAGTTGAAGAGGTCTGACTTCCAACAGTTACTGCCGGTTCGCTGGCCACATATTGCCTGAGCCTTACCCAATCCACTTTAGTTGTCGTGCCTGATACCTCTGTAACTCCGAAGGTAACAAATCTCATATTGGATGCCACGGTTGTGGTTCTTGAACCATTGGTTACAGCCGCTCCGGTTGAATATAAATAGGTGTACCAGTTATAGGTGGATCCGTCGGTGATCCTCCATTGCGTGATGTAATTTGTGTTGCTTGTCATAGATGTTGAAGTAGGGTAACCATTCCAAAACACTTTTGATGTGGATGCAGCAGTTGCAGTCTCGGAAAAATATCCATAATCAAAACCTGTTGGGCTTCCACCGAATAAGCTATTGGAAGCATAAAACCTGTTCCTGTTATATGCTCCTTCCTGGTGCTTGGCCTCCAGGAGATAAGAAGTTCCTGCCGGTGTATATTCCGAAGAAATATAAGCCTGCCCAGTTGAATTAGTACTGCATGTTATAGTGACAATACCACCTGAAACAGAAACAGACCCACCTGAAGTGTTTTGTTGCCAGTTGGCACCAAGGCTCGATCCATTGAAATCATCAAAGAATTCAAATGTTGTATTACCATTACTTACTGCTGTGGCTCCGGCATTACCATAGTATAATACAAGAGCATCACTTCCTGATGTAGGTACTTTAACCCAAATAGTCGAAGTTCCTGCAGTATTCCAGCTTTCAATCCAATATTCACAGTTGTTATTGGCGTAATCATAGAATCTCAGGTCACTGCCATCACTTTTCATATTGGTATATTCTCCAGAAGACAATGTTACTTCAACTTGTTGATTCGCAAGGCTTGTGGCCGGACTCAATCCAACAACCCTGTAATAGGTCCAACTTGCTCCCGGCCCTTGTGCATTAAGCCACTTAGGTGAAAAACTGACAAGAGCCAGTAGTAACAAAATTGATAAAATATATCTTGAATGGGTTCGTCCAGCGTAACAACTTGCAGAAGCAGCAGTGTTAACATCGCTTGCTGAAAAAGCAATAATGTTTTTCATGAATTTTTAGTTTTGATAGGCTTGAAAATGAGAATTACTAGTTTATATTTATTTAACCGGAATCTTATTTATACCTAACTCCAAATAGTAGAAACTCCTCTGTGTTCAGAGATGATTGTTCAATAATTTGGGGTTTTTGGTATATAATTATCCGATTGAGGAAAGCAATAAGTTTGCCAAAAAATATAATTAACTGAAAAACAGTGTTATGTGAAAATATTTATATGCTTTTTAGATTGAAAATGCTTTCAATTTGAAATACTAATTCTGAATTGGAAATTTTTGGTTTTCAAATCTCAATGCATTGATTTGGTTAAAGTTATATGAAATTTTATCTTACTTTTCAAAGAAATGAAAAATAGCTCTAAAAATGGATATATAAGCATTCTAAAAAACAAAGCACAGCCTTCTTTTGAAAAGCTGTGCAAGAGCGGTCTTGGTTGGGTTTTTGGTATTTGATCCGCTAGGATTTTTGTTTTTTATTAAACCGATGTTCTGCTATATGGTGTAGAAATTTTAGTTTATTCTTCATCCTGCTTTTTTCGCACATGGTATATTTTCTTTCCTGTATAAAATGCTCCCAGAATTAACAGGATTTCCAAACCGCCTCCAATTGGTGCGTTTTCAGCCCCTTGATTACCGCCGAGTCCATGGCCGCTGTTCATCCCACCATTGGGTGGAGGTGGAGGGGGAGGTGTCTGTCCGTTTACAGAAATAAATACGGATGAACATAACAGGAAGGAAACTATAAATAAGAACTTTTTCATAACAGCAGGTTTTATTCGATCGTAATGGAAGTGGTACTTGTCTTGTTTATTGGATTATTGTATAACAATTTTAACGGAGGTAACCTTACCGGACGAAATAATCCGGACAATGTAAACCCCTGGAGCAGCATTTAGTTCAATCTTGGTAAGTTCATCCTGTTTGCTTTCTTTAAAGGATACTACCTGGCCTGAAATATTGATGATTTCTGTTGAAAATTCATTTTTTACCCCATTATTCAGGATGTAAACAGTTTTACCGGATGAATAAACATTGAAATTGCTTGCTTCCAAAGAATTTATCCCTGTTGAAGCTTCAAATATCAACCTGAACCTTTCTGTATTCTGACCGGCTCCTCCTTTGAAACTATAGGATGGATTCATCCTGAGATCAATAAGGGAACCAGTAGATAAATCTTCAAGATATACTTTATTGGTAAGATCAAAATCGCTGATATTGGAGGCGTTGATCACATAATCCACACCTGATTCAGTTTTTGTCCCCAATTGAACTATTGTATTTCTGGACAGGTCGGTGTAACGATCAATTGAATAATAAGTGCCATCCTTAACAGTATATATCTCAGGGGCTTCTGTATAGAAACTCCAGAATTTACTGCTTCCTCCACCGGTAAATGAAGGATTGAATTCAACCACCATTTCATCATGGTAGGAATTACTTGGTGTACTCAATTCCAACCGGAGCACACTGTTTTCAGTCTCTTCGTTTTTTAACCAGGTTTGCGAAGAATGGGTGCGCAGATCATTATTTAATGCCAGGTTCCCATCAGAAGCAGCCTGCACAAAGAAAGCCTGCTGCGGAGCAATAAACCGGCTTACACCTAAAGTACCGGAGTTGTCAGCACCAGCTGAATTAAATACTCCATAGTTCCCGTCTGTATCGTTCCAAATCCAGTAATCAAATCCACCGGAATTGTTAACAAGCGCATTCCTACCGGTTCCCCAGTTTGAACTCTTCCAATCGATGGAAGAAGCGTACGGATTTCCAACCAGGTTAAAACTGTTTTCTCCTGTAAGGATGGCTTTATTAATGTTTCCTTGGTTAAGGTTACCAGTAAATGTGTGTGTTGTCGGAGAACTGGTTGCAGGATTCCAGCCTGTGTTATAGGCTACTAAATATCCTCTTCCTGTTACCAGTTCAGGTGTTGCTGATCCAAATCCTGCAAAACTGCCTGTTTGATCCATCGCGCCATCATTATAATCTCCATTCTCTTTCCTGAGATTAACCCAGTACAGGGAATTGCTGGTATTGGCATTTGGGTTCCAGTAATAGAAGTCCCAGTTCCAGGTAGATCCAAAGTTCAGGCCTGCACCCGGATCAGGGGCAAATGATGGCCAAATCGATTGAGAAGCTACTGGTGAAGAAAGGAAATGCCATTTCCAGTCATTAGGAATAAAACGTTCAACTGTTGCAGGAATACTTGCGGTATTGTGAATTAAAGAACCGGTTCCTGTTGCATCTGATTGAATAATCAGTCCGCTGGCACCTGTTTCATTGCTAAGTGTACCGTTCACACTGAGACTTGCATCTGCGTTTATTGTTAATACTGCACCATTCTTAAGAGTTAGATGGTTACATTCAGTGCCGGAAGCGGTAACTGTTGGGAAATTACTTACACCGGTTCCTGGGATTCCAATATTGGCTGATGAACCAGGTATTGAACCCGTTCTCCAATTTGATGCGTTTTGCCAATCAGTATTGCTTGCACCTGTCCACCTGGTAATTGTCGTAACCACTTGTGCAGGACCTTCTTCAGCCGACTCGTCAGCGGGGTCAACATAAACGGCTTTGATAGTATAATCATAGGTTCCAGGCACAAGGTCACTGTCAGTGTAAGTGAAACCACTAACATTGGCAATCTCACTGCCATTTCTGAAAATCTTGTATGTAGTGAAGGAAGAAGGTGCATCATTATCACCTGTCGCAACTATAGTGGAACCGGTTGGCATAACCTTTACCGGTTGAACTAAACCTGTTTCTTCGAAATTAAAACTAAAAGGAATAGAGCCATCAACAGGCCCACCTGTAATGCTGAGGTCATCAAGCATGAAACAGAAGGCATCATTGGATACACAGTTGATTCCGATGTATATCTCTTGTCCTACGTAAGAAGCCAGGTCAAAGGTATATTCAGTCCATGTGATGGGTGCTTCCAGATAAGTACCAGTGGATACGATAGTAAAATCAGTTGCAGAGGTACCAGTAGTTGAAATTCCAACCTTGAACCTTTCCAAACCATATGTATTAGTAATAGATTTTGCCCAAAACTTAAGCTGTTCTCCACTGGCGATTTTTACCTTAGGAGTGATAATCCAGTCGTTATTCGGAGCTGAAGCTGTAACTGTTGCAAAACAGGCAGCATATTTTTGTCCTGAATGAGCAGCCCATGTAGATGGTAATACCGGAGTAGTTAGTGTCGGATTAAATGCGATAAATGAACCTGTATACCCTGCGTTAGTAAAGGTTACATCCTGAATAGCATATGTGGCTCCTCCATCACCATCAATAAATGTGTATCCTCCAAAACTCAGGTCAAAATTATCATAAGGTTCAAAGGTTTCATTGGTAGCAGGTGATATCCAATTCAAATTAACATCAGAAAATCCTGAAACTTCTGCATTTAATTGACGGGGTGCTTTATATGGATTCTCATATATTGAAACATAATCTGTTTTTGTAGTACTTATACTACCGTTTACGGTCAGACTGATCGTTTTAAGGCCAGATGTTGAATATGTTACATTGTGCGGACCTTGGGTATTAGCAGTTGCAGGTGTTGCACCGGTTCCAAAATTCCAGTTCCATGAAGTAATAGTTGTTCCTCCTGAAGCATCAGTAAAAGTTATTGTCTGGCCTGCAGCAGCTGAAGTACTTGATGCTGAAAAATCAGCAAAGGGAGGACTGGTTTCAACGACAACATCATCCAGAAAAATATTATTTCCATATCCACTCACCGACTGGAGAATCACATATTTACCACTACCAGCTGAGTTGGTTCCCAGGTTAAAGGAATATTCATACCAACCTGCTGTTGCAACAACTGGGGCAAGGGAAATAGATCTGTTAACCGTACCAAGTGTAGTTGCTCCTGTCACACTGGCTGAAGTATTGAAAAGCACATTAACCAGGTCTGCATCTGTTAAATAAGCATTATCTCTATAGATCCAAAATTTTACTCTATATCCGTTATCAGGAAGGTTTAATTCAGGAGTGATCAGAGTTCCTGTGGTTCCGGCTGTCAGAGTGTAGCTATTGAATCGTACCATTCCTGCCCCTGAATGAGGAGTGCAGGTAGGATTTGTTCCGGACGTTTGTCTCGAATAATTCGTTTGTGCCCAACAATTAGGAGGGAATGTAGTTGCATCGAAACTCTCTGAAAGAGGAAATGATGAAATAGGACTGCAGGTCCAGCTGACGATAATCCTGCCTGCAGCTCCGTTACCTCCTGAATGGTCGGTGTTGTCAGTGAGATAAGCCCCGCTGCCACCGCCACCATAGGTAGAACCATTGCTGCCATTATTTTCCGTAGTCTTTCCACTCCCACCATTACCACCTCCGGATGCTGTTCCTGTTCCTGCTGTGGTACCAGATGCATTTCCTCCAGCGCCAGTAGTTCCGGCGCCACCACCACCACCACCGCTAAGTGATGAGGTTCCATTGGCTCCATTACCTCCGGCATAAACCAAATCACCAATACTGCTTGAAGCTGATCCGATCCCGCCATTCACAGTGCCACCACTTGGAGCAGCTCCTCCAGCTCCACCTTGAGCATAAACAGTTCCAACTGTTCCAAACCAAGAGGGATTTCCTTGAGCACCAGCACCGGTTGTGCCAGTTTTAGTTCCTCCAACCGTAACTGTATAGGTTATACCAGGTGTGACAGAGATTACTTTCTTTGCATATGCGCCACCTGCTCCTCCACCTCCTCCTTTAACATTAGTTGAAGTACTGCCTCCACCAGATCCACCACCTCCCCAACACTCTACTGTAATACTATAAATATTGGATGGAACTGTAAATGTTGAAGTACTGGTAAATGTTTGACTTTGTCCAATTAAAGAGGTAGGGAGTGACACAGTCAGAATGAAAACTGCCAGACTAACCATTAATAATAGTAGCCTCTGATGTTGCTTAATATGGCTAAATAACGGAAAACGAATCAGCGAAAGGGATTGCTCTTTCGGTGCAGACTTTAATAAGGTAGATTTATTCATGAGTTCGGATATTAGAACTCAGATAATCAAAAGTAATTCAGCGCTTCTAGTACTTTAAGGTAATAAAACATCTTTACAAGAAGAGATTCAAATGATAAAAAATGTTTCAACTTCCTGTTTGGAGTAATTCAATAAACAATGCGTCTTTTCAAGTAAATAGGAGCTGTGGATTAGGTTTGAAATCTGGGTTTTTGGCTTTTGGGTTTACAGTCAATTCATTAAATTGGTTAAAAACTGGATCTGCTTTAACAAATATTCGTCATATCCAGCATCTTCCGGATGTATTAAAACCAATTCATCCAAGTCGAATGGATCAGTTTTTTTACAAAAGTGGTTTTACAATAATTTTGCCAAAACTATTAATGACCTGTAAATGAGGAATATAGAAATTGTTGTTTGGTGCTTGTCCTAAGCAATCGTTTCATTTTGGCAATTTATTATTCAGTATTGGAACAAAATCTTATATCGAAAGCAACTTTTGCATATTACCTTTTTATCAATATCATGATAAATGTGAACTGTTTAATAAACTAATCCTATGAACTACTTACGATACTCACTGTCTCTTTTTGTAACCATCTTGTTCTCAGTTCTTTTAACTGCTCAGCCCTCTAAATCTACCTGGCTCACTACCAACATTGGGCTGAATTCCGACTGGATACTTAATCAAAATGCATATGGCAACCAGGAAATGGATTATGGTGTTAAATTAGGACTGAATGCGAATCTTGGTCTGAATTATTACATGAATACAGAGTATGGTTTCAGCACTGGCGTGGGGATCAGTAACCTGGGTCAGAATTACCAGGGTGACCAGGGCGGGGCAAAAGCAACCCGGAAAGTAAACCTGAATTACATTCAGGTTCCTGTTTTTGCTATGAAACAACTTTGTGATCCTCAGCACCCTTGCTGGCTCACATTTGGTCCGCAATTGATGTTCCTTACTACCGGGAAGCAGAATTTCACACGTGAAGAAGGTTCTGCCCTTCCTAATCCTGAATATCTACCTGAAGGAAAAATTGATGTTACAAAATGGTATAAACCTTTTGACCTGATGTTAAACCTTGGGTTTACCAATTTGTATTATGTCCGCACAAATGATAAGATGAGAATGATGCTTTCATTCAATGCTGCCATCAGTGTGTTGGATATTAATGCTAAAGCCTATCAGATCCCTAATCTAAGGGATGAATACAGCGCTTCCAGGAATTTCTACATCGGGGCTCAGTTCGGATTGATGTTCAAGCCCTGATCCTTGAGAACAAAAAAAGGGTAAGAAACAGTCTGGATAGTATTCATCTGCCGAAGGCAACCTGAATTCTCGGG
The DNA here is from genome assembly GCA_016707785.1 of Bacteroidales bacterium. Lineage (NCBI taxonomy): Bacteria > Pseudomonadati > Bacteroidota > Bacteroidia > Bacteroidales > Bacteroidales bacterium. The sequence continues at coordinate 28,901 of JADJGZ010000010.1, forward strand.
AATTATTATACCTTATTATTAAAGGTCACCTTTTAGAATGCCTAATCGATGGTTACCACTGGCCATGGTTGGGCATTTTTCCATGCACCGCGGGTGAAATCCGGAACAGCCTGGGAGGATCCATTCCCCAACACCGACTTTTCACTAAGTTCTATCACACACGACCAGGCAGCAGCATCATATACATCCTGATCGAGCGGGAGCCCATTTCTCAGGCAATAAATCAGTCGGTAATCCATAATGAAATCCATCCCGCCATGACCTCCAACCTGTTTCGCCTTCTCACCAATCTGCTGTGCTAAAGGATGCTCCCATTTCTTCATGAGTTGCTCAAAATCTTCTTTCTTTAAATTTGAGTGAGCCGCAGGTTCAAGGGCAATGGATTCATCCGGATATTTTACGGCCATGCCTTCAGTTCCACTGATAAGATGGATACGCGAATAAGGCCGTGGACTGGTAGTATCATGCTGTATCTGAATAGTTTTTCCATTCACCGTATGTAGAATGGTGGTATTCATATCTCCTAATTTGTAGTCCTGAATAGCATCCGGTGAATCTTTCCCGAATTTCTTAATCGCATATTGAGTCATTCCTCTTTGAGAAGTAGAATTAGAGGTGAGAAAATCAAAGCGATCTCCACGATTGATCCCCATTATCTGGGCTACCGGACCTAATCCATGAGTCGGATAGAGATTGCCAGTATGGAATTTACTGTATTCCAGCCTCCACCGTTTGTAATAGCCACCTTCTTCGGGAGAAGCAAATTTCAGCCATCGAAGATCATGGTTATAAGCCCCTTCACCATAGTAAATATCTCCAAAAACACCATTCCGGGCCATATTCAGCGTAGCCATCTCAAAGAAGTCATAACAGCAGTTTTCCAGCATCATGCAGTGGCGCTGAGTTTCTTCAGCGGTATCCACCAGTTCCCAGCATTCCTTTACTGTTAGGGCAGCAGGGACTTCAATAGCTGCATGCTTCCCTTGTTTCATCGCATATACAGCAATGGGAGTATGCAAATGCCATGGAGTACAGGTGTAAATCAGGTCAATATCATCTCTTTCACAAATCTTTTTCCAGTCATCCTCTTCAAGATATTCTGTTGCTTCTGGTTTGCCGGCATTTTTGAGTTGAAGAACCGCATCCTTCATATTGGCTGGTACCCGGTCGCTTAATGCTTTGATTTCGACTCCTTCAATCTGGATCAACCTCCTGACAGCTTCACTGCCACGCATGCCCAGGCCAATCAGCCCGATCCTGACAGTAGTAAGGGGAGCGCATCGCAATCCCATCACTGATTTTCCTTTGGCAGGAGATACTAACCCTTGTTGAGATTCCTCATTCGGAGTGTTCTCTTCCTGAATTCCTGCCATGACTCCGCTAATCGGAGCAAGTCCCAAAGCAGCTGCTCCCAGCGCTGCTTTACGTAGAAAATTACGCCTGCTGTTGTTATCGTTTTTCATCGTTACTTATACATTGATTAACAAAAATAGGAAGATAGAATTAAGCTACAACTTTTTCATGTGAATTCACGTTGTAAGCATACAAAGATTCTTGCGTACCTTCGCTACTCAAACATATAGTTAAGTATGAAATATCATTTTCTCCTTGTAATATTCTTTTTCATTGCTTCATTGCCGGTTTTTGCACAGTCGACCGGAAATGCCAAGGCTGACCGGCTTTTTGAGAAAGCTGAGCAATCCTATGGCCGGCGTGATTATACCCAGGCCATTCGCTTGATTGATGAGGTATTGCAAGAAGATGCCAATTACCTGAATGCTTTTCTGTTGAAAGGTGATATCTATTATGACCTCAAACAGCCTGAACTGGCTATTGTAGCTTATACCAAAGCATTGTCGATTGATTCAACCTCTTTCCCGGGGATCTATTATATCCTTGCTAATCTTCATTTTGAACAGGAAAAGTTCGATGAAGCTAAAAGAAATTATGTGCTATACCTTAGCTTTCATCCAAAAGGGCAGACTGAAATTCAGAAAGCAGAAAAAAACATTATACTATGTGATTTCAGAAGTGAATTGATAAAGCATCCTGTCCCTTTTAACCCGGTAAACCTCGGTCCCCAGGTAAATTCTGACGGTTATGAATATATTAATTCAGTCTCCCTGGATGAAGAACTGATGCTTTTTACCCGAAGAGGAGTTGCGCAAAGTGATCACGAAAGTTTCTTCCGGTCCTCTAAAGAATACGGAAAATGGAGACTGGCGCTTGAAATGGAACCTCCTGTCAATAGTCCGGGAAACCAGGGAGCTCTTTGCCTTTCCCCGGATGGAATGCTATTGTTTATGACATGCTGCAGCCGACGCGACTCTTATGGATCCTGCGACCTTTATGTTTCAAGACGGAGGGGGATGGAATGGAGCGAGCCCCTGAACCTGGGGGATGTCGTAAATTCTACAGCCTGGGATTCACAACCCTGTCTTTCAGCCGATGGGAGAAAACTTTACTTTGTCAGCACCAGGAGAGGAGGATTGGGAGGATCTGATATCTGGATGAGTCAGATCGATGGATCAGGTGAGTGGGGTTTGCCTGTTAATTTGGGAGATACAATTAATACTGCTGCCAATGAAATGGCGCCCTATATTCACCAGGACGGAAGAACACTCTATTTTTCCTCTGCCGGCCATTTGGGAATGGGTGGGGCAGATCTTTTTATGTCACGGTTAAGTGCGAAAGGTACATGGTCAAAACCATTAAATCTGGGATACCCTGTCAATACCAGGAATGATGAAATAAACCTGGTCATCAATGCCGGAGGGGATGCTGCTTATATTTCATCCGCAAAGTCAGGAGGTATGGGTAATACAGATATCTATAGGTTTGAGCTGCCTGCTGAAGTCAGACCCGCCAGGATTTCCTATGTGAAAGGGAAGGTTTATGATGTGAATGATAAGCACCCATTAGCTGCTTCCCTTGAACTGATCGACATGGAATCAGGAAAAATTGTGGTCAGTTCGATCTCTGATGGCCTGGATGGAAGTTTCCTGATGAGTCTGCCTGTTGACAAGGATTATGCTTTAAATGTTTCATGTAAAGGATACCTGTTTTATTCCCTGAATTTCAGCATTTCAGATGGTCGTGATATTCATAATCCTTTACAATTGGACATTCCTATGCATCCATTGGTAGTAGGGGAGAAGGTGATTCTCAGGAATATATTTTTTGATACAGATAAATTCGTGTTAAAATCTGAATCTACTGCAGAATTAGATAAACTACTCGAGTTCCTGAAACGCAATGCAGCTATGAAAATAGAAATTGGAGGGCATACCGATAATGTGGGTACTGATGCACACAACACAGAGCTTTCTCAAAAGCGTGCAGATGCTGTTTACCAATACCTTATTTCAAAAGGAATTGAAAAGGACAGACTGTCAGCAAAGGGCTATGGTAAATCGATGCCGGTTGATTCCAATGAAACACCAGCAGGCAGAGCCAACAACCGTCGAACTGAGTTCAAGGTCGTATCTAAATGAGTGCCCCGAAGGGGAGCCTTTGGTGCTGAGTGCTGAGTGCCGGGTGCTGAGTGCTGGGTGCTGGGTGCCGGGTGCTATGTGCCGGGTGCCGGAGTGCCATGTGGTCCGGGGCGGAGCCGGAGTGCCGGAGTGCCGGAGTGCCAGGTCCATGGGGGGCCCGGAGTGCCGATGTGCAATGACACAAATAAATTCGTAAATCAGCGTGATGTGCAGTCCGCCAGGCCGGCGGGATCCATGCTGCCGGCAGGCGGGCGTGCCATTTGCCGTGCCAGGTAACGGGGGCCGGAGGCCGGAGTGCCTGAGTTCAATGTGGATTTTGGATTTTGGTCCGCCAGCCGGCGGATGGATTTTGAAATTTGCTTTTGCATTTTTGCATTTTGCATTTTGCATTTTGCATTTTTCATTTTCTTCACTCCCCGAATTTAAAGATCTCCCCACTCAGAGTCAAAGGCTCCCCTACGGGGCACACAGCACTCAGCACTCAGCACCCAGCACTGTTATTTTGCCACGAAGTAAGATGTACCAGATATTTTCATACCTTCGCAGGCTCAAATTTCGATTCATTTGTATATGATAAACATCACATTACCTGATAATTCTGTCAGGCAATACCCCGAAGGAACCACTGCAATGCAGGTGGCACAAAGTATTAGTGAAGGCCTGGCGCGTAATGTACTGGCTGCCAAAGTAAATGGAAAAGTATGGGATGCATTGCGCCCTATATCAAACGATGTTAGCCTGCAATTACTTACCTGGAACGACGTTGAAGGAAAAGCAACCATGTGGCATTCTTCTGCTCACCTGATGGCTGAAGCTATTGAGATACTGTACCCGGGTGTGAAGTTTGGGATTGGGCCGGATATTGAGAATGGATTTTATTATGACATGGATTTCGGTGATCGTACAATTACACCTGAAGATCTTCTTGCCATTGAAGCAAAAATGCTTGAACTGGCCAGGCTAAAGCAAACCTATCAGCGTCGTGATGTTTCTAAAGCTGATGCACTTGAATTTTTCACAAAAAAGAATGATGAATATAAACTGGAGTTAATTGCTGATTTGCCCGATGGAGAAATCTCATTTTATGAATCCGGTTCTTTCACAGATCTTTGCCGTGGCCCGCATCTTCCGGATACCAGCCCTATTAAGGCCGTTAAATTATTGAATATTGCAGGTGCTTACTGGAGAGGGGATGAGAAACGTAAACAGCTTACCAGGGTATATGGAATTACTTTTCCTAAGCAAAAAGAACTCGAAGAATATCTCATTTTACTTGAAGAAGCTAAGAAACGCGACCATAGGAAATTAGGTAAGGAACTGGAATTATTCACTTTCTCGCAGAAAGTGGGCTCAGGTTTGCCTTTATGGTTGCCAAAAGGGGCGCAACTTCGTGAACGTCTCGAACAGTTCCTGAAGAATATTCAGCGCAAGGCTGGCTATCTGCCGGTTATTACTCCTCATATCGGTAACGTAGAATTATATAAGACTTCAGGCCATTTCCAGAAATATGGGAAAGACTCTTTCCAGCCTATAAATACCCCAATTGAAGGGGAACAATTCATGCTTAAACCTATGAATTGCCCTCATCATTGCGAAATATATAACAGTAAACCAAGATCTTACAAGGACTTACCTGTTCGTTTTGCGGAATTTGGTACAGTGTATCGTTATGAACAAAGCGGTGAGTTGCATGGTTTGACAAGGGTTCGTGGGTTTACCCAGGATGATGCGCATCTCTTCTGTCGCCCTGACCAGCTTAAAGATGAGTTTAAGTCAGTGATTGATATTGTACTTCAGATTTTCAAACTACTTGATTTTAAGAACTATACAGCCCAGGTTTCTTTAAGGGATCCTGAAAATAAAGAAAAGTATATCGGTAGTGAAGAGAATTGGGTAAAGGCTGAGGCTGCCATTATTGAAGCTGCTGCTGAAAAAGGACTCCAGACTGTTGTTGAAATCGGCGAAGCCGCATTTTATGGTCCAAAACTTGACTTCATGGTGAAAGATGCCCTTGGCCGTAAATGGCAGCTAGGGACGATCCAGGTCGACTATAATCTTCCGGAACGATTTGAACTGGAATATACAGGAAGTGATAACCAAAAACATCGTCCGGTGATGATTCACAGGGCTCCATTTGGTTCAATGGAACGTTTTGTGGCTGTTCTTCTCGAGCATACTGCAGGTAATTTTCCCCTTTGGCTCACCCCGGAACAGGCGATAATCTTACCAATTAGTGAGAAATATCTGGATTATGCAAAAAAAGTTGCAGATATCCTTTCAAATTCCGAAATTCGCGCCCTCATTGATGAACGCAATGAGAAGACCGGCAAGAAGATACGGGATGCCGAATTAATGAAGATTCCGTTTATGCTGATTGTCGGGGAGAAGGAAGAATTGAGTGATTCGGTATCAGTTCGTAAGCATGGCCAGGGCGATCTGGGGACTTTTTCCACCATCGATTTTATCAATATGGTGAAGGAAGAAATCAGGCAGCAACTGGATTAATCTATTGTAACCAACAGATGGCAATGGCCTCAAGGTAATAAAAGTAGTTTTAACAAACAGAAAGGAGTAACCGTATAGCAACGCCTTACAACAGTTCGTCAGATCGGAGGTTCCCCAGAAAACAAGTTGAGGAACTTCACAAGATCAATGAAAAAATCAAGTCGCCTGTAGTTAGGGTAGTAGGTGAGAATATCACACCTGGTATCTATAACATCAGGGAAGCCCTCAATATTGCAGAAGCTTTGGAACTTGACCTGGTTGAAATTTCCCCTACTGCCAATCCACCTGTTTGCAAGGTGATTGATTACAAGAAGTTCCTTTATGAATTAAAGAAAAAGCAGAAGGAGATCAAGGCAAAAACGGCTAAAATTATCGTTAAGGAAATCAGGCTGGGTCCCCAGACCGATGACCATGATTTTAACTTTAAGTTGAAACATGCGATGAACTTTCTGAAAGAAGGTGCCAAGGTTAAAGTAGAAGTATTCTTCCGAGGCAGATCAATTGTCTATAAAGATCAGGGTGAAATTATCCTCCTGAAATTTGCACAGGAATTGATGGAATTTGCCAAAGTTGAGAAAATGCCATTACTCGAAGGGAAAAGAATGATTATGATCTTATCACCTAAAAAGTAAGTTGAAGTTAGCAAATTTTGATGTTTGCTTTTTAACATTAGAAATTCCCAAATTATCACAAACATAAATCAAATCGTAACATGCCTAAAATGAAGAGTAAAGCCAGTGCCAAGAAAAGGTTCACTACCACGGGCACCGGTAAACTGAAAAGGAGACATGCTTACAAGAGTCACATTCTGACCAAAAAGTCAACCAAACGCAAACGTAACCTCGGTTACTCTGCCATCGTTGATAAGGCCGATGTGAAAGCTGTAAGAGATATGCTCCAATGCTAAACAATTGAATGTTTAACCTTACTTTCAGCCCCTAAAGTTCCCGATTTTTATTGGGACGCTGAAGTAAAAAAAAGTAGAAAACTATGCCAAGATCAGTAAATTCTGTTGCATCAAGGGCCCGCAGGAAAAAAATCCTGAAACAGGTAAAGGGTCAGTTTGGAAGGCGTAAAAATGTCTGGACGGTCGCTAAAAATGCATATGAAAAAGGCGGACAATATGCATACCGTGACAGAAGAACCAAAAAGCGCAATTTCCGTTCCTTATGGATCGTTCGTATTAATGCCGGTGTTAGGGAATTCGGCATGTCGTACTCCGTATTCATGGGAAAACTTCATCAAAGGGATATTCAGCTGGATCGTAAAGTTCTCGCTGACCTTGCCATGAATAACCCTGAAGCTTTCAAGGCTATCGTGGATCTGGTGAAGTAGTCCGGATTCCATATTTGTAAAAGGCCATCAGTCATTCGACTGATGGCCTTTTATCATTATCTTAATAAAAGCATTTGTAAATCAGGAATATCCTGGTCAAGGCTGAACCAGGTTTTAATCTATCAATCCTATCACACATAAATTTATTCAAAGTGTAATGAAACCCTTTTAAAGAAAGAGAAGCATAATGATTCGGCCTGAGCTTAAATGAATTCCTGGTAACAGATCAATGACCCATCCGGATTGATGAATACAATAAGATCTGTTTTGCTATTGGAGAGAAATAGTGCAAAAAGGGTCTCTCCACCTTCCAGGTTAATTTCAATATATGCCTTGCCGGGAGAAAATCCCTTAAATGCAGCTAAGATCAGGTCAGTCACATGCTTCGGAGCCAATTCATAGGGAACCTGATTGGCTCTTCCAAGGTAATCACCACTGAGTGAAAACAGTAACTCCATATGATTGGCTTTATCCATTTCCATCAATAGGATGTATACATTTCCCATGGAACAGGTGTTCTGGATACCAGCACCGAGTAAATGATAATCGGGAAAAGTTTCCTGAACATATTGTCCAATATTCATTGGCAAAAACTCAACAGCCCGGATCATACTGGGTGCAAATTCTGCCGGATCACCTGAAAATGTATATTTAGCGTCTATAGAATTGTTCGTGGATTGCGAGAAAAAGATGGGTCGATGTCCGGTGAAATTGCCGGCAGCATCAAATGTTAATTGTTGTGCGTCTCTCAGAGTGATGTTATATGCAGGTACTTCATTCTTATGGTATACAACACCTGAAATTGATAGGGAAGGGTAGTTACTGCTTATAAAATCAGTAACTTTCACAGGTAGCGCTGAAATACTTGAAATATTCCGGTTTTGATCTTCCTGTTCGACTTCTTTCTTACAAGAGCTCAATACTGCCATTGAGATCAGTAGTATTATGCTAGCTGTTTTCATGATTAGTCAGATTTGGAATTCTAATTTCATCAAATTTAACTTCCTATCCCTCAGGATGCAATAATTGATAGCTGAACGGGTATTTTGGAATGACAGAATAGTCTTTTCAGAAGATGAACAGTCACAATACAGGTAATCTAATATATCTAACAGGTTTGCTGTAATGTCTCTTTAAAAAATTGATATTCAGCCAGTAATATGCCGATAATGAGGAAAGATTCTATTTGCTTTTCTCCTTGGGTAATTCACGTAAAAGCGCTTCCTCACGCTTTCTGATGAAATCTGAAAGTTGATCAACCAACAATTTCTTTGTCAGGATCTTCTTGTTTTCATCCAGAAGATACATTACTGGTGTGCTATTGATATCATACAGGGTATGGTAGTTGCCTTTCAGACTGAGATGGCCATTCACATTGATCCAGGGCATCTTGTTCTTAATAATGTATTCCTTCCATTTAACCAGTGATGTATCACCGCTTACGCCAAAGATTTCAAGGTTATAAAGCCGCTTAAATTCTTCATAAAAGGTGATAACCTTAGGCATTTCTTTCTGACAATGTCCGCATGTACTCTCCCAGAAAAATACCAAGGTGTATTTGGCTTTAGTTGCATAAAGAGAATGAGCTATATTGCTGGTATCCAGCATGATCATTTCAGGTGCAGACTTATTCAGCAATAAAGGCTCCAGTGTATTTACCCGCTTGATAATATTATCCTTCACCGTTGGGTACTGCCATTCCACTTTCCCGTTTTCAAGGTAATTTCTCACTACATAAACAAATAAAGCATCATGTCCCATAATCTCAGAAGTCTCATACTTCAGGGATAGATACCATGCAAGATATTTCTGTGTTTCCGGGTTAACAGATGCAAGCTGGAAAAGCCGGTCAATATCCTTTTGCAGTGAATCCAGGGTTGGAACCACCAATTTATCCAGGTAAGTATCCATCTTGGAAGTGAATACAGGAGTATAAACTAAACGGGCATCCCTGAATTCGAAGTTGTCAAAATAATGCTCTTTATAAACAGGAAAAATCCGTGTTGAATCTACTTTGCCAGTGGCGTCTGTAATAAATGGCCTGATGTCAGGTTCATTGTTGGCTTTAACAAATCTTGAAGCCAGGTGGTCGGGAAAGGTGGTATAATAATTCCTGATGAAATTCTTGGCTTCTGCATCGATGGCATCAATTTTAGCCTGGACTATCATAAGGGAATCTGAATTGCCTTTATTTTTTAGTTTCCAGTTATTCCAGGGCTCAATCTCTTTTTGCCGGGCAGCAATAAAGCTAATATACTGATAGAACTGTTTGTTCTCATCCGAGCCCTTAACCACCATGGTATTGACAACATCCGTAGGTTTACAGCTGAATTCCATCACCTGGTTACCGGTAAGGAAGAAATCAAAATACCTGCTTTTAGCCTGTCCTGCAATGATATACATCCCTTCCTGCAACTTTTCATCCCCGGAGAATTCAAACAAACCCTGTTTATTCACAAAAGCAGTATCGTCGAGGTATTGCTTGCTGCCATAATAATGGGCGAGATATAAAGCAGTATCCTTACTTTCCGAAAGCTTAACGGTAATCTTATATCCTTTTGGTGCTGCATATACTTTCAGAGTGGTGAACAGTAGCATGCAGAAGACAACCATTATTAGTGTCCAGCCAAATCTATTTGCTAAATTATGCATGGTTTATTTCGTCTTTTTTATTGTCAGATGGTCTACGCAATTAATATACCAAAACCTCATCCTGGGCATTTATACCGAACCATTTCCTGTCTTTTGTCACTATGTCCACTTTCAATTGTAACCTTCCCTTGGTTTTCGGAATAGCTACCCTGACATCCTGGCTTAATGCCTTTACAACATCGGTTTCAATAGGTGTCAGTATGCCATTCCAGTCGAGATAGTCGTTACCCTTCATCCAGAAGTAAGAAAGGAAGATATCTTCTCCATTTCCTGCCCTTAGTGGTTCATTTCCCCGATTGACGATCCTAACCTCAACCCAAACAGTATCCAGCGATTGATAAAATCCTCTGGCATTCACATTGATACGAAGGTTCCTGCTTATATATTCAAGGTCCTGGTTAGGGGTGCTATCGTTCAACATTCTGTAAGCTCCGGGATCCAGGTGGAAATAAGTAGGGTTCAACCAATCATGGTCCTTGATTTCCCATCGCCTGAAAAGGAAATCCTTTGGTCCCATCTTTCTATCGTTGCCTTCATAATAATAATCCTCTTTTGGCACAATGGTAACTGTAAGATCACTGCCCTTTAATGAACTTAGCATCATGGTTTCCAAGGGATAAGACCAGTTCAGCTGTGTGTAACCCTTATCAATATTGGATTCTGAAACAATGAATTTACTGCCGCCTTTTTGCCTGGCCGATTCAATGAGGTGTTCCATTTGGTTGACACGAGCAACAAAGAGGCTGCTTCCATTATAAATCATAAAAAGCCGGTAAGCGATTAGTCCTGAGATCAGCAATATGGAAATGTTTTGCAGCCCTGGTCTGGGTTCCTTGGGAAACCCATAAATCAGGGGGATAAATACCAGGGGGACGAAAGGAAATAATACCTGTTCCATATACCTTGAACGATCGAGGGAATAAACGGAACATACCAGGAAAAGATAGGCCATAAAAGTGCCGGTAACCAACAGTAACCTGAACCAATCTCTGCGATAGCTAAACATGGAGATAACAATGATCAAGGCAATCAGCACTTCCGGGTAATTGAAAATGAAGAACCGAAGTAATCCAAGGTAAAAAGAAGGTTCCAGTAGTTGCTGAATCTTAGGATTGTTCAGAAAATCCAGTTGCCAGGAGAGCTTTCCCACTTCATAAGGGCACATCGTATAGGCTTTCAGGACAATCACCCCTGCCATTACCAGCAGAAGCATTGCATAAACAGTCCAACGTCGGGGCTTACTGCTGCGGAAATCGTAAAGCAGTAAGAATGGGAAAAGCATAAATGAAAGCGGGTGGCTTAACAGAATAAGGACTTCAAGGATCATCAGAATTAACATGACCAGAGATGCCCTGATATTTAGCCGCCAGATAGCATAAAAAGTGATAAGTAATGGCACACCATAGTACAGCTCAAACATTGGAGTGAAAAAGCTGAAAGTGATACCCACAGTTTGAGTGAGAATGATCAGCAATCCTGAACGGCGGTCGCGAAGGATATAATAAACAAAGAGAAAAAGTAGATAGAAGAATAGGACATGACTCACCGAATAGAGGATCAGCACGTATTTCAATTCAAGTCCTATCCATACTGCCGATAAGGGGAGGACCTGTGAAATGGCTAGTACGATGCGCTGACATTCAATCCAGAAGAAACGATTATTAATGAATTGGGCTACATAGAAACCGGAATCTGCAAAAATCCTCTCCTTGTACAAAATAATGGATAATGCCATCAGGATGAACCATGGAGCATGAGGTACAAGCCTGTTAACAGCCATATACCTGTATTTGGGCCGTCGCAGGAATTTTCTTAAAGTGATGCGGGTTTCGTCGAGGCTCAAGTTTCTTGAATTAATGTTTCTGTCAATCGTGCCACTTTTTCTCTCCTGCTTCCACCCTTATTTCCAGGTTATTTTCTTTTGGAGGTATAGGGCATGAATACTTTGAATTGTATGCACAGTATGGATTGTAGGCCTTATTGAAATCAATTGTCAGGGTATCACCATCAGGGATGCCGGCATCCATGAAACGCCCTCCTCCATAGCTGCTTTCTCCATTGGTGAGATCATTAAAGGGGATGAAAAGATATTTCTCAAACCCGGGTTTCTTCATTAGTTCAATATTTTGATAGACAAAGAGTTGATAAGAAGTATCATTGAATTGAAAGTTAATTCTGCCAAAAGTAGCATATTCCGGTAGTCTTTCTGTAGTAGTCTTCATTTTGAAATGAAACGGATTGTCAAATCGCTCCAGCGTTGCGATTACTTTGAACTTCTCATCCGGTACAAAATAGTGCAATCCGGTAAAATCCTTTTTAGCTTCTTCAGGTAAAGGAGACTTCTCATCAGTTCTCATCTCTTCATCTTTATCAGCTCTCTCCTTCAATATGGACTGCTCATAAGATAAAGATAGATTTTCTGCACTTTTTTGACTAAATGCAAAATTAAATATCAGGACAGCTAAAAGGATCAGGGCAGGAATTCGGAGTTGAATCATGGATTGTGTTGTAAATCAAGGTTCAGTGCAGATCATTTTCAGATTACGAAGGTAACAAAAACAGCGGTTCACGCTATACAAACGATTTTCAAAACCAAATTAGGTTTCAAATGTTATAACCTAAATAATAATAGTTCTATGGAATTGCAGGATTTGAGAGTGAATTATGGAAAAGGGTCTATTCACGACAGGGATCTCCCTGACCAACCCGTTGAATGGTTTGCTGAATGGCTTGGACAGGCTATTCAGTCCAGTGCTTTTGAGGCCAATGCAATGGTGCTTTCTACGGTAGCAGAAAATGGCTATCCTTCTTCCAGGGTCGTTTTATTGAAAGGTTTTGACGAACGGGGATTTGTATTTTTTACCAATTATGAAAGTCGTAAAGGGAAACAACTTGATAGCAATCCCCATGCATCCTTGTTATTCTTTTGGCCTGAGTTGGAACGACAAGTTCGGATAGAGGGCATTGTGCATACAACAGAAGAAGAATTATCTGATGATTATTTTTATTCCAGGCCGCTGGAAAGCCGGGTAAGTGCTGCTGTTTCTCCTCAAAGTGAAATAGTAGGTTCAAGAGAACAGCTCGAAGCTATGCATAATGATTTTATGCTTTCACATGCAGATGGTAGATTCGACCGTCCGCAGAACTGGGGTGGTTACAGGTTGGATCCACGACTCATCGAATTCTGGCAGGGCAGAAAAAACCGGCTTCACGACAGAATTCAGTACGAAAGGGAAGGCTTTAACTGGAAAAGGACAAGGCTGGCACCCTGATTACCCTTGCTGCTGATGTTCTGCTCTTAGTAAGTCATTGATGGTCTTCACAGGGTTGAATGTACTAATCGGTACTTCAACAAATACAGTGATCCAATCGGCCATTGCACCATTCCATAAGCCGGGTAGTTCTTGGGCTTTCAGACTTTTTCCATCTTTCGACTTAGTTGAAATGAACCCTGTTTCAGGATTAATGTATTTCCTGAGATCAAAATTGTGCCCTTTATAATCACGGACTGCACAAACAATATCTACCGGGTTAAAATGAGTAGATTTACTGAAAATGCTTTTCTGCACTTCATCATCCATATTGATTTGAGATGATTCCACAATCTGCAGACTGATTTCTCCACTATGTTCTTTGACCCAGAATGGCCCGCCACCGGGCTCCCCTTCATTTTTAACCATACCACAGACCCTGATTGGCCTGTTTAACTTTCGAATCAGGTATTCGATCTTATCTTCCCTCCTGAAAGTATTGAAATCAGGATCGACAATAAATCCCAGCTTCGATTTGATAAACCTTAGAATGGTACGGATGTCTTCATCATCGGGACGGTCTTCAAGTGTTTCGATATGTTCAATCACCATATCCTGTAATTCAAAGAGGTATCCCCCCAGAACTTTCTTATAAAGGAATGTGTCAGGTTTCATCCTGTCAGGGACTACATTATCAATATTCTTGATGAAAATGATTTCACTTTCCCTGTCGTTGAGATTCTCAATAAGTGCCCCATGCCCTCCAGGCCTGAAAACCAGGCTGCCATCTGTTTCGCGGAATGGTTTGTCCTTTAGATCTACTGCAATGGTATCGGTGGATGCTTTTTGCAATGAAAAGGTGAGCTCATAGGTGACATCAAACAGCTCCTCATACTTATCCTTGATGCGGTTGATCTCTTCCAGGAAGGTATCGGCATGTTCGGGAGATACTGTGAAATGTATGGCTGCCCTGCCTTCTTTATCCTTACAATAGTTAGCTCCCTCAACCAGGTGTTCTTCAATTGACATCCGGGACTCATTCTCATATTTATGGAACTGTAACACTCCTTTGGGCTGACTGGCATAGTTCAGCCCTTTTTTTGTAAGCAGATATTCAATAATGGTTTTATAATCATGTTTCTGCAGGCATTCTTCCAGGTCAAAGCCTTCCTTTCTTAATACTTTCTGCAGGTCGCTATAGAAAGCAAAATCCCTGATCCTTGATATGAAGGTTCTGACAGGAGTGAGTTTTTTGTCAGAGTTTAACTTTTCGATATCAGCTTCACTTCCGGTATAGGTATCAATAAACTCGAAAAGGTCTTTGAACATTCGGCTGGCTGCACCGGATGCCGGAACAAATTTCAATACTTCATATTTCTTGCTGTTGGAATCGTAGTAATAGGATAGTTTCTTTGCATCCCTCAGGTTGAAGGTTTTGATGCCATCACCAACGATAGCAGGCCTGTCAAGATTAATAAATGGGAAGCCCCTGCGGAAGTTATCTATCTGGGCTTCAATAACTTTAGGGTCAATGCCTTTGGCAGCGATCTGTTTCAGGTCGTCTTTCGAAAAGATGGATGAAATCATAAGATGGAAGTGTATTGAACAAAAATAGTGTTTTTGCGCTAAGAAACCCTTTGCATTCCTTTCAATTTAATCAACAATAGTTTGTTGAATGGGTTTGATGTATCAGATTTATTTTGTCAGATCATTTGTGAATTTCTAAAAAATACTATCTTTGCACCCGCTTTGCCCAGGTGGTGAAAACCGCCTGATACCCCCTGCCCAGGTGGTGAAATTGGTAGACACGCCAGCTTGAGGGGCTGGTGTCCTTACGGATGTGCAAGTTCGAGTCTTGTCCTGGGCACTTACAAAATTACCATCTGCCCAGATGGTGAAATTGGTAGACACGCTGGTTTCAGGGACCAGTGGCTTTGCGGCTGTGCAGGTTCGAGTCCTGTTCTGGGCACAAAAAAGAGGCTTTCTTTTGGGGAGGCCTCTTTTTTTATGCTGTATTCCATTATTCCAGGACTAATGATTAATAAGAAGTTTAAAGGTTTTGGATTCTAAGGGCAACTTTTTGTCAATTAATTGTATTATATAAAATCCGTTGTTGAGGTAGTTGCAATCTATTGTTTCGTTTTGCATAATCTCTTTAGAAAGAATTAATTGTGATGTAGCGTTATAAATTCGCAAAATTAGTGAAGAACTATTTTTAGTCCTTATTACAAAATATTTGTCAGCAGGGTTTGGAAAGATTTCGATTTCATTTTTTACAGAATATTCATCTATTTCTAACAGACTTGTTGATATCGGAAAATTATTGAAAGACAAGGCAGCAATATTGTTCTGATTTTTTAGATAACATTTAAAATCAGGGTCATGTCCGGGTAAAATACCTAAATAACTTACTGACTGTATTGTAGTATCTGAAACCTTGAACATAAATGTTTTGCCATAAATCAGTGGCAGTGAAATCTCAACTGAGTCTTTATCGAATCTGAAAGCACTTGTAATTGAGTCAAGGTCATCCGAATATATCTCGCTGATATTCTGTGTGAACTGTAACCATATAGTATCATTGTGTTTACAAGCATAATTAATATCCGGAGCTTCAAAATCAACAATTGGTGAGTTGTAGACTTCTGCTCCCAACAAACCTTCAAGTCTCTGTGCAAGTTCAACATAACTTGAAGCTTGAAAGTGAATCTGATGGTTAGATCCAGGTTTATGTGGTCCAATACTGTTTGAAGCCATAACCCGACAATTGTTAAACAAAGTAGGCATTATTCGTTGGTCTTCACTTGTATATGCGAGGGGAAGGTTATAATAAGAAAATGAATGTACTTGTATGACATAGAAATGTCCGAAATTTGGAAAGTATTGTTGCCACAATTCATAAAGAGGCTTAAACCTGTTAATATATTCACCTGGTAAAGGTCCATCCTGACCTCCATCGCCTTGGTACCAAAGTATGCCTTTTATATTATCTGATACTCCAGCTTCATAAACCCTGGTATTCAAATGTCTGAAAAAGTGTTTATCATTAGGCATTGAATCATGATAAAAAAATGGTCCGTTGACGGGAGGCAAATGCTGTTCGATATTTGTTCCACCGATAGCTCCATTAATAATGCAGGTCGGAGTTCCAAATTGTTTACTGATATTATATTGAAGTGCCAGCCCCCATGCTCCAACCGAAAAATTTGGAAGTTGAAAAGTTCCTGTTACTTCTGAGACATGCCATGGACCCCTATGTCTCCACATGTCACCATAAGTTCGGCTGAATTTTCCGTAAGCAGTCTGGGAACCATATTTATTTGTTAGATAATCAACTTCAAGTGAGTCCAGATCAGATGTGATTGCATTTGACTGTCCGCTAATTAGATAAACATCTCCACAAACAACATGATTTGCGATAGGTTTCCAGCTGTAAGAATTTAAGGAGTAACTGAATGAGTATTCGCTTAATTCCGATACTATTGGTATAATTAGTGAAAACCTCTTTAAATAAGGTGCAAGAATATAATTTGAATATTGCGAACTGTCACCTGAGAAATCAATTTTCATTACTCTGATGTATAATAGTTGTGCAGTGATTGTTCCGGAAATATTTACAAACCCAATGTTTTGTGAATTCCTTGGAATCAATTGGTAGTCGTAAGGTCTGATTTCTTTTACAATTGACCCATCTCCTCTGTATTCTTTTGCAAAGGTGATAGAAGTACTATCATTGATTTCTAAGTTTTGAATTACTTCCTGATTATATGATTTAATACAAATTAGCAAGAAATAGATGGTGATATATATATATATATATATATATGTTTCATATACAATGAATTAGTCTTATTAATTGGAATGATATAATTAACAAATATATGACTTATTCATATGCTATATCTATATTGAATTGATATAAATTTAATATTAGTATAAATGCAAACTTAATATGTTTATGATTGAACTGAAACATTTATCAATATGCTAAAATTCCTTTACTTCCTTTCGTTTCAGACAATTATGCTTTGGTAATCCTTGACTGAAAGATCAAAATAACTTTGTCTATTGTAACAATTATTCAATTCTTCAATCTATCTGCTTGTCAAAGATCAGCCATTTGTTTTTTGCTTTTTTCAATACATAAAAAACGGAAAATGACTCTTCTGGAGATTTGTAATAGCATATTTCAACCAAAGCCTGATCTTTGGCTGAATTATATCCTACTTTAGAAAACTCTACGATCCCTGAAATTCCTGGAAATTTTTTATACAGCTCCATAAATCCATTCCCCAGGTTCAGTTGCAGAAACCTGTCAAATGTCTGCCTGGGGAATTTCCTGAGTTGTACTTGCTTGCTCCAACCTTCATTCATTTCTGATTTAACCTGGCTTTGTTTATAAAAGTCCGTTAGGAGCGTACTGTCATGAACCATGGATTCCAAAGCTTTGAGTTTATCCGTGGGAACTACCAGGGTTGAATCGAGCAGTAGCAGCTTCTTCACAGGACCCTCTTCGAACACTATTTTGCCTTCGGCAAGGGCTATTGATGAATCCGCTTCAGCACAATGAATCAGCACAGCCTCATAGATTTCAGCATCGGTAGAATTTTCAGAAGAGTCAGGATTGCCTTTCGGGCTTTGTTGGCAGGCTGTTAAACCAATGAGAAAGGAAAATGCCATGAAAAGTGATATGCTGTTTAATCTCCTGATCGACATAATTGCTGTTTTAATGAAATGTGACAATGATAGGTATAACCAATAAACCTCTGCATTGTCTTATAACAGGTGATATTTATAATGTTAGGGTCCAATGAAAGAGCTCACCGGATTCTCCACATTTAATGAATCTATTCTTTTCCAGTACTCTGTATGATGCTATGTTGGTTTTATTTGTCGAGGCCTTTATACACCTTACGATTGGTTGTGATTCTGCCCACTTTATAATTCCACCTACCATTTCAGTCATGAATCCCTGTTTCTGAAATTCTTCATATATCCCATATCCAATCTCAATTTCACCTTTTTCATCCGGCTCTCCCATTATGCAAAGGTCTCCCACCATACAATTCCCGGTTTTTGAAATGGCCGTCCAGAGAGTGTTGAATAAGTAATTTTTGCTGCCATCAGCTACAGCAGGAAGGATAGTCTGTTCCAGTGCTTCTTTAAGTTCTTCTGATATAGTTCTTGAAGATTGTTCGACACCCAGTGATTTTTCCAGGGACTGATCACAAGCTGCATATTGCATCAACTGCTCAAAGGAAAGCGGTTTTATGATGAGCCTTTCAGTTTCAATCATTTGAGCTTTAATTTTAGAAGTAAAAAATGGTTAATATTTGAATAACCTCTTATCGAAGTCGAACGGATCTATTAAAGTAATTGTCAATAACCTGAAATCCTTATGTCTTGGATTGAACAGCATATTAAACTCATCCTTAATTATGGCTGATGGAACCCTCATCCCGACAAATCTACCTGCATTAATAAATTTATCTCCTGCGTCCATTGTAGCGGCAATGGGAGGGATGGAGTTCCATCCGGATGGCAGGTCTTTCGGAAGAAGAGTAAGTAGCTTTAAATGATCAGGAATTTCCATACTGATAAGCTTATAATCAGCAGGAATGAGGTTTAAAGGTAAATGTACGGCAATTTCTACCGTACATAAAGCCCTGGATTCGCTGCAATAAAGCATGGGAGTGCCTTTACTATTCCACCTTCCACCGGAAAGTTCCGCCCCTTTTCCACTCAGGTCAGAAGCATACCTGGCCCTACTGAGTCGGAATACAATCATGCCAGAACCCCATAAGATATTCTGGATAGCTCATCGTTCAAGAGGCTGATGCCAAAGCTGCTATCCAATAATGATTTAGGCTTGATATTCCCAAGGGCAATATTATTCATCCCTAACCAGGTTGTAAACTTTTCATCACCCCCGAAAACTTCAATGCCCTTGTAAAACAAAAGCGCAATTTCCAGGATTTTCTCCGACTGTAAGGGTTCAAATGCTTTATTTTCTGACTTATATCTCTGCATAGTTCTTTCCGAAATATGTAAATACTCCGACCATTCCCTGATTGAAAAATCACAACGTGCTGCAAAACTGTCAAATGCTTCAAAATTTACCCCCTGGCGTGCAAGGTCAATCATTCGAAGGGTGTGATTGTCATCAGCTGTAATGTAGGCTACCATCGGTTCCAGTATATCCATTGCATTTTTCTTTTATATCACAAAGGTAATGTAAAATGGCGATAATAATACGACAAATGGCATTTTTTATTAACAATCTTAAGAGAAACTCCACCAGGTACCTGGCTAAATTCATATCTTGATGATGAATAGTAACCTTGCCTTATTGAATGCTACTGACACTAATACTTCCACTCTTCAGGCCTGAACTATGCGCCTGTATATTGATTTTCCCGCCGGCTCCTTTCTTCCCCCTGATGATAACCAGTACTTTTCCGTTATAGGCTTCTCTTTTTTGACTGGTAAAAGGTGTATAGTCGATTGCATTACCATTATCAGTCGCTACAATTTCACCAGGGCCAGTCAGGCTAAATTCTATTTCAGGATGGGTTCGCGGAACAACATTTCCTTCATTATCAGTAATGTCCACCGTGATAAATGCATACTCAGAACCATCTGCCTTGATGGCCTTCTTATCTGCAGACATTTTTAAAGTTGTTGCCTGCCCTGTTGTTTTTGCACGGTTAGTTGCCCATATTTCCCCATTCTTGTAAACAACAACCTTTAGTTCTCCCGGTTGGTATTTTACCTGATTCCATTCAAATCTGAAATCCTGTCCTTCAACTTTTTTGACTCGTCCCTGGCTCTGGTTATTCAGGAAAAGTTCGGCTTCATCGCCTGAGCTGTAAACGTGAACAGGGGTTATTGAATCAATCCTCTCCGGCCAGTTCCAGTGAGGAAGAATATGCGCCATTGGCAATTCCGGCCGCCATTGCGACTGATAAAGGTAGAACCTGTCTTTTGGGAAGCCGGCAAGATCAATAATGCCAAAATAGCTGCTTCTCGAGGGTGGATTCTTCTTGCCAATCTCTTTAAGCTTCTCCTCCAGTTCAGCTCTTTTCTGCGGATCGTTTCTGAAATTCAGCAGGTTTACCTCGTCAGAATAATAGGGGGTAGGTTCTCCAAGGTAGTCAAAACCTGTCCATACATATTCTCCCAGTAAATGCGGAAAGCGGGCATTCACCCTGAATTGGTCATCGGGGTTGCAGCCCCAGTCAGGATGGGCTTTATCATAACTGGATATCTGCCAGTTTTTGTACTCCGTTCCAAAAAAGTATTCTCCACGGGAGGTTACACACGAAGAGGTTTCACTCCCGATGGTTGGCATATTGGCATACCTGGGATCCTGGTCCCATTTCGGCTGCTGAGAGAAAAAGTAATTGACCCCCATGATATCGAGGGCCAGCACCGACCCTACCTGCCTGCTGTTGTCAGGATCGTTGTACCCGTTCGAAACAGGGCGTGTCGGATCTTCCCTTTTTACGATATCTGCCAGGTGCTTTGTCATTTCAATGTTCTGCTGATCCATAACCTCATTTCCGATCGACCATATAAAGACAGAAGGATGGTTTCTGTCGCGGTGAACCATCGCTTTTAAATCTTTCTCATGCCATTCATCATAAAGTTTATTGTAATCCCAGTTCCTTTTACCTGTTTTCCATGTATCAAATGCCTCGTCCCATACGAGAAAACCCATTTGGTCAGCAAGTTCCAGTAATTCCGGTGCCGGTGGGTTGTGTGAAGTCCGCAATGAATTACATCCCATCTCCTTCAGAATCATCAGCTGGCGCTTCAAAGCTGAAGTATTAATTGCAGCACCCAGGGCACCCAGGTCATGATGGTTGCAGGTTCCCTGTATTTTTACCCTCTTCCCGTTCAGGAGAAATCCATTTCGGGCAGTAAATTCTATTGACCTGATCCCAAAAAAAGTAGTATAACTATCTACCTGCCTGCCTGATTGCATAATGTTTGTTACAGCCACATATCTCTCAGGAGTTTCGATACTCCATAGTTTTGGATTCTGTATGGTGGTAGAAAAGATCTCTTCATGAATACTATTGGCTTTCAGGCTTATTTCCCTGCGCCCGGTTTCTGCTACTTTCCTGCCAACTACCTGATCCACATTTAATTCATGGATATAAGTTGCAACCGTGATGATTTCAGACTTTTCTGAATTGTTTTCTACATTTAGGCTGAGTTTTACTGTAGCGGCTTCTTTATCAACCTGTGGTGTTGTAATAAAGGTTCCCCAATGTGCTGTATGAACATCTTCTGTAGCCAGCAGCCAGACATGACGATAGATTCCGGCTCCGGGATACCACCGGGATTCCCATTTTTCGGTATCCAGCCTGACAGCCATTACATTAGTTCCGTTAGCATGCAGATAGGGAGTTAAATCCATTCTGAAAGAACTGTAACCATAAGGCCATGTTCCGACATACTGACCATTGAGCCAGATTTGTGCATATGCCATGGCACCGTCGAAATCAACATAAACCTTTTTCCCTGAATATTCTTTTGGCAGGATGAAGTGTTTCCTGTACCAGCCAATGCCTCTGTAGGGGAGTTTCCCGGTTTCCCCGGCAAGGTCAATACGGAATGGACCTTCTATAGCCCAGTCATGCGGAATATTCAATTTTCGCCATTTGGCATCATCGTAGCCGGCTGCTGATATCCCGTCAGGTTCAGGAATGCTGTTTCCATCAGGTTGCAGCCCAAACCTTGAAAATGACCAGTCCTCATCAAATGACATTACGCGGACATTCCCTTCTCTCAATATCTTATCTCTTTCGGCTAGCTGCGCCTGTACCTGAAAACTGCCTAAAAGGAAGAACAGGGTTACTATCTTTAAGTAAATAGGCATGGAAATCGAAAATTTGCCTGTTTGTTTCATGGATAACGGATATTTCTTGTGGAACAATGGTTTCAAAAGAGGGTAACCAAAGGTATAAAAATAGAGGATTTCAGACTGCTCACCGGTTATAATGGCAGGTTTAAGTGCATATACGCTAAGGTGCAACTCCAACAGCCATATTTCTTTACACTTATGTAACTTATGCATCTTGTTTCACTAAATTTATTGACAGAATGATTCACCTAAAACGCGAACAAGATGACAAGTCCACGGTTAACCTTCTTCTTTGCTGCTTTCCTTCTGTTTGCTGTTTCTCAAAGTCTTTTTAGCCAGCAGGCACCCTCTTCATGGTCAATTGTTGCATCTTATACAATTCCGGGGAAAGCATCAGGACTGGCCTGGGATGGAACGTACATTTATTCAGGTATTTATGGGGTAAATGGTAACCAGGTTTATAAGTTTAATCCGTCAAATGGGACGAGTGTTTTGCAATGCTCAGGTCCTTTTGATGATGCTTATGGACTCTCATTTAAAAGTCCGAACCTTCTTACTGTCAAGCAACCTTCAAGTTCCTCACAACCCTCTTCTATTATTGAGTTTTCAATGGCCGGAGCACAGGTCAACAGCATTACCCTGCCCGATCATTATATGTCGGGAGTGGCTTATGATAATGGAACCTATTGGGTAGGTACCTACTACCCCGATCCGGGAATGATCTACCATGTAAACTCATCAGGTACAATCCTCTCACAATTTGCCCCTCCCGGTGCCCAGACATGGGATATCTGCATGCAGGGAAACGACCTTTGGATTGCCGATTATTACGGAAACACTCTTTATAAGGTGAGTAATACCGGTTCGCTCATTGAAAGTCATCCTTCGCAGTCAATTAACCCCTCAGGGATTGTTTGGGATGGAAGTTATCTATGGTACTGCGATGGACAACTGGGTTCGAGCAGTACCTTATATAAAGTGGATTTATCTGGTTCCGGAACACCCGCTATCAATATCCCTTCGAACAGTCATAATTATGGAACGGTTACTATTGGTAATTCCTCCACCTGGAACTGCCAGGTACAGAATACAGGAACTGCCAATTTAGTTATTAATGCAGTAAATATCCCATCAGGACAGG
The DNA here is from genome assembly GCA_016707785.1 of Bacteroidales bacterium. Lineage (NCBI taxonomy): Bacteria > Pseudomonadati > Bacteroidota > Bacteroidia > Bacteroidales > Bacteroidales bacterium. The sequence continues at coordinate 52,151 of JADJGZ010000010.1, forward strand.
GAATCAGTACCGGTTTTAATACCCCGGCTACTGTCACTCCCGGGAATTCCGTAAATATTCCCATGGTATATAGTCCACTGTCAATGGGCCCATTGAATGCTGTCGTTACAATACTATCCAACGATCCGATTCATCCCTCTGTGAACGTAACACTCACCGGGCAGGCTGTGTATGCCGGTCCCCATATTGAACTTTCCGACGATAGCCACGATTATGGTGAGAGACGTGCAGGTGCTTATTCGCGCTGGCTTTTACCTGTTGCAAATATGGGTAACCAGGTTTTATCATTAACGCAAGGCACTTTTTCTGATGAACATTTTTTCTTTGATGAGTCAGTGATCTTTCCCATTTCAGTAGCTACGCTGGAAACGACTTACCTGGGTATATGGTTTCACCCTACGGAAGCTTCTGCCTATCCTTCAACGCTCTATCTTTATTCGAATGATGCATCTCAAAGCCCTGTCCAACTTGACCTCAATGGACAAGGAGTAGTTGAGAATTACCCAATGGGGACCTCCCTGTGGCATTATACTATCAACAGTTCTTTTGATAATAGTCCCAAAGCTATTTATCCTGTTACCGATATTACAGGTGATAGCGTTGATGACGTGATCATTGCATCAGAAGATAATACCATCCGCTGTTTTAATGGAAATGCCTCTGGTGTTGGTGATGTGCTGTGGGCTACTAACATCCCTTCTGGTGCTGTTTATCAGCAGAATGCACTTACCACCATCCCTGATATCAACCTTGACGGATATGAAGATGTAATTGCCGGCACTGCCTGGGGCGACTGCTCAATTGTGGCTCTTTCCGGTAAAACCGGGGCACAGATATGGAAGCATGATACGCATGAGTATGGTAATGGCGGCTGGGTTTACCAGGTAGATGCCCAATATGACTATAATAATGATGGCTTCCCGGATGTATTAGCTGCTACAGGCGACGATGGTAATGGGACAGGGCCTAAGAGGGTTTATTGCCTGAACGGTCATACAGGCGTTCCTCTATGGAAAACAGTTACAGTAGGGCCCTTGTTTTCAGTCATTGGAATTGAGGATTTTACAGGTGATGGCAAACCGGATGTCCTTGCCGGTGGGAGTAATGCCAATGAAAATGAAGGAAGGGTTTATGGTATCGATGGGTCAACCGGCATCGTCAAATGGACTTCAATTCCGGCAGGGACTTCTACCTGGGCATTGATTCAACTCGACGATATCAATGGCGATGGAAAAAGGGATGTGGCTTCCGGTGATTTCAGCGGGCATATCTACTTTCATAATACGGTGAATGGTGCTCAGTTAAAGCAGCTTATGATTGGTAATGTCATCATCCTCAGATTCGAGTCCATCGGCGATATGAATAAGGATGGATACCGGGATTTCCTGGTGGCTCACAGTGGCACCAATGCCATGATAGTGGATGGTTTCAGTGCTTCATACATCTGGACAAGAACCCTGGCAGACAAGTGCTGGACGGTAACTAACATGGGGGATATCAACCGTGATGGGATCAATGATGTCGGAGCGGGCACCTTGTTTACCAATAATAATGCCTATTTCCTGAATGGTGCGAATGGTAACATCCTTAAATCGGAAGGAATCCCTGATCCGGTAGATGCTTTGCATTCCATCCCTGATATAGTGGGAGACGGAACCATGGAATTGGTAGTTGGCGATAGGGAAGGAGGGGTGTACTGTTTCTCGGGAGGGTTTGATCCTTTTGTGGGCAAGCCGGAATCAATGCCTGAGACGCGATTTATTGCAATTCCTAATCCATGCAGTAACAGGCTGTCAGTTTATTATCCTGAAGAATTTACTATGAGAATTCTTGATCTTTCTGGAAAAATGGTCTTTCAAAAGCATATTAAGACTACCGGGGAAAAGGTTATCCTGGACAGAAACGAGTTGAATATCCCTGCCAATGTTACAGGAATGTTTCTGCTGGAATGGATCTCTGCAAAAAGTAGTGGGAATTGTAAAATTGTATTTACTGCAGTGGATTAAGCTGAAAACCCAGTTTAATCAATAGATCTGTTATTTTAGGATCTGCTTTTTCCGCAATAATTTTATAAGCTGGATACTCCCTTCTTAAAGGGTAATTGTTCCTTATAGACTCGAAATTATCAGGTGACTGACGGAAGTTTTTATCTTCAGCCCTGATGTCATAAACTTCCCGGATGACTGAAGCAAGTTGGTCTAAATAGTTTACAGACAGGTTGTCGATTCCGATTTCCGGATAAACAGGTGGCTGGACTTCAGAGGGATGCCATTTTTTTAACGGCAAATCAAAAAAATCTGAAAGTGCATTCACCACGATTGATGTTCCGTTGGCTTTCCCGTCAAGAGAGTAGCCAGCTATGTGAGGAGTGGCGATAAAAGCCAATTCTATCAATTCAGGATCAGGGAATGGTTCATTTTCCCATACATCCAGGATTGATGAAGAAATTTTCCTGGTTTTTAAAGAGGCTTTCAAAGCTTGTGAATCAACTACCTCACCCCTGGATGTGTTGATCAAAATGGCGCCATTTTTCATTTTCTCAAGATTCCCATCATTTATAAGATGAAAGGTTTTATCAATGCCTGTAATGTATAAAGGAACATGAAGGCTAATGATATCTGATTGTTCCAGCAGAGTATCCAAATCAATGAAAAACCCTTTTCCTTCGTTTCTCTCCCTTGGGGGGTCATTGACTAAAATATTTAAACCAAGCAGTTCAGCAACTTTTTTTACTTTTGTCCCAACATTCCCCAGGCCAATAATTCCTAAAGTATGCTCATGAAGGTCAAGTTTTGGTGTCCAATGCCAGTTCAATAAACGCCGATAATACATACTGGCTGACAGATGAAGCATTGCAACCTGGTGCATTCGCCCATTTAATATGATGTTTCTCGCAGTAATGAGTGTCGATATGATCAAAGCCTATAGTTGCGGTTCCGATGAACCTTACCCTCGTATCATGAAGAAGAGCTTCATTGCAGATTGTGCGGGTCCGGATGAGTATGGCGTCAGCTTCCCTGACAGCTTCATTTGTAATTGAAGTTGCAGGCAGGTATCGCACCTCAGCATAGGGTTCAAGGACATCTTTAAGAAAAGGTATGCTCTTGTCTGCAATGATTTTCAACATCCTTGTGGTTATTTATGGAAAGGCTTATTCCCAATAGTGATACAAAGGTAAACATCAATTCTATACTTATTGCCCCTTCTGTACTACCCACATCCCCCCAAGCATCAGCATACAACCCATTAGACCCTGAAAAGAAAGCGTTTCACCAAGCAATAACCATCCACCGATAGCAGCAAATACAGTTTCAAAGCTCAGGATAATCGTTGCATAAGTCGGATGTACATGCCGCTGGGCAAATACCTGTAAGGTGTAAGCAATTCCTACTGACATCAGTCCGCCATATAAGAGGGGTAGAGCTGCATCCAGAATGGGCTGGTATTCAATGGTTTCAATGAGGCCAGCAGTAAATAAGCTGAGAATGGCACAGACAGCAAATTGAATAACAGAAATCTTAAGTGGTGAATGGTTGACAACCAGTCGATTGATCAATTGAACATGAACTGCCCAGAAAACAGCAGAAATCAATATCAGCAAATCACCTTTGCTAATGCTCAGTTTTTCATTTACTGTAAGTAGAAAAAGTCCTGCTACTGCCAGTATTGCCCCTGCCCAGGTATACTTGTGTATATGCTGGCCGATAAGTATTCCGAGTATCGGGACAAAAATCACATACAATCCGGTGATAAATCCTGCTTTTCCTGCTGAGGTCCACACCATTCCTGCCTGCTGAAGAGATGCCCCGATGAACAGGACGACACCTGCAATAATCCCCGCTTTCAGATGACTGAAGTTAGTGGATGTAATTTCGGATTTTTCAGGTTTTAAATAGATCAATAGCGGAAGCAGTGAGAGGCTCCCCAGGGCAAACCTGATGCCATTAAAGGTAAAAGGGCCAATAAATTCCATCCCTTTTCGCTGCGCTACAAAGGCAAAACCCCAGATAGCTGCAGTAATCCACAGCATACTGATAGCTTTTTTATTGTTTTGGCCTGGCTTCACTTTTTCGGTTCAGGGATTTAGTTATATTTGGCTTCCCAACAAACAGGAAGATATGATACCTATTGATGCGATGAAATTACTGCTTTTGAGCAACTCTACCAATGCCGGTGAAGAATACCTGGGCTGGCCAAAGCAAATCATTAAGGAATTTCTGGATAAATTTGAAGTCCGGAAGTGCCTGTTTATCCCTTATGCAGGGGTAACCATTAACTTTAATGATTATACTGACAGAGTACGAAACGTATTTTCGCTTTTCAATTGCGAAGTAGTATCCATCCATACGCAGTCCGACCCGGTGCAAGCCGTTCAGGAAGCTGATTGTATTGTTGTTGGAGGGGGAAACACCTTTAGACTGGTTCAACTCATGCATGATAAAGGAATTATGGCTCCTATCAGGGCAAAAGTACTGGCTGGTACACCCTTTATTGGCTGGAGTGCAGGTTCCAATGTAGCCTGCCCAAGTATGAAGACTACCAACGATATGCCCATTGTTCAGCCTGCCAGTTTTGATACCTTAAACCTGGTTCCATTCCAGATAAACCCTCACTATCTTGATATCAATCCGGAAGGCCATGGAGGTGAAACCCGCGAACAGCGTATAGTAGAATTCCTTGAAGTTAACCGGAATATCAACGTGGTTGGGCTTCGGGAAGCTTGTGCCCTGTATTATGAATATGGTCACCTGTTTCTGAAAGGTAGCCGCCCTATGAGGATTTTCCATTATCATAATCCTCCTATCGAAGTAGATGGTGGACAAGACCTGGATTTCCTTCTTCATCCTGCTGTTTGATTCTGATGATTTGACCGGGTTCAAAAGTTGAACGTGCTTCCGAAGTGACGTACTGGAGAACTTCCGCATCCTTTTCAAGTCAGGGAAATTTTTGTTTTCTTCTGGTAGAATCTGTTAGCCAACAAAGATATTGGTTCTGCTTTCTTTCTATCTTTGCGGCATGCATGAAACCATCCTGATTCTTGATTTCGGATCTCAATATACCCAGCTGATAGCCAGGAGGGTACGAGAGCTGAATGTCTATTGTGAAATACATCCTTTCAATCATTTTCCTGCCATCACACCTGATATTAAAGGCGTTATTCTTTCCGGAAGCCCTTTTTCAGTCCGTGATTCAGGCTCCCCTGCTCCTGATTTGGCAGGTATCAAAGGTAATTTACCATTATTGGGGGTATGTTACGGAGCCCAGTATCTGTCGCAAATTAGCGGTGGGGATGTACAAGCCTCAAATACACGCGAATATGGCAGGGCAAACCTTGAATTCATTCATACTGAGAATGAACTTTTGCAAGGTATGACTCCAGGTAGCCAGGTGTGGATGTCGCATGGCGATACCATTCAATCAATACCAGGGTCATTTCAAATCATTGCCAGCACCCGCGATGTTGAAATAGCAGGTTTCAAAATAGAAGGAGAACCTTCTTACGGTATCCAGTTCCATCCTGAAGTTTACCATTCAGTTGAAGGATCAGTATTATTGAAAAACTTTGTTGTTGGCATCTGTGGATGCAGCCAATCATGGACTCCCGACCAGTTTGTAGAAAGTACAGTTGAGGACCTCCGCAAACAAATCGGGACCGATAAGGTTGTGCTCGGATTGTCAGGTGGGGTAGATTCTTCCGTTGCTGCGCTCTTACTGCATAAAGCTATAGGTACTCAACTCCACTGCATCTTTGTGGATAATGGCTTATTAAGAAAGAATGAATTTGAATCTGTCCTGGATTCATATCAGCATATGGGTTTAAATGTAAAGGGAGTCGATGCCAAAGGACTTTTCTATACAGCACTGAAAGGTATCACAGACCCTGAGTTGAAAAGAAAGGCTATCGGTAAAACCTTCATTGATGTTTTCGATTCCGAAGCCCATTATATTCGCGATGTTAAATGGCTTGCCCAGGGTACTATTTACCCTGATGTGATCGAATCGGTTTCCGTTAAAGGACCTTCTGCTACCATCAAATCCCATCATAATGTGGGTGGTTTGCCTGATTATATGAAACTCAAAGTGGTGGAACCGCTCAAAAGTCTTTTCAAAGATGAAGTCAGAAGAGTAGGCAAAACTCTCGGACTGGAACCGGATATTTTGAATCGTCACCCTTTTCCGGGTCCCGGACTTGGTATCAGGATATTAGGGGATGTCACCGCTGATAAAGTCAAAACTCTCCAGGAAGCGGATTACATCTATATCGAAGGCCTGAAAAGCCATGGCTTATATGACAAAGTCTGGCAAGCCGGTACAATACTTTTACCTGTGCATTCAGTAGGGGTGATGGGTGACGAACGGACCTATGAGAATGTAGTCGCATTAAGAGCTGTCGGTTCTACAGATGGAATGACAGCCGACTGGTCACATCTTCCTTACGAATTTCTTGCTGCCATCTCAAGTGAGATTATCAATAAAGTTAAAGGGGTAAACCGGGTGGTTTATGATATCAGCTCCAAACCTCCAGCCACTATTGAATGGGAATAATATCCCGGGAACCAGGCTCCGTTTTCTCAGATCCGCATGGACTGAGTCTTCAAAGTCAAAACTATCCAGCATGAAAAGCAGATTTTTACTTCTTTCTATTCTAACTCTCTTGCTTTTGCAATGGCCTGTCTATGCCCAGGATCCTGTGGTAAGAAGATCTGCAGTTGTCGAGCAGTATAAAGGGAATCCTTATTACCTGCATTTTGTAAAATCCGGTGAAACCATTACTGCCATAACCAAAGCCTATAATGTTTCAAAGAATGAACTGATTGCAGAAAATCCTTTTCTACAGGAAGGTCTCAAGGTTGACCAGGTACTTAGGATCCCTAAACGGGAAGTGGAAGAAATCACCCCTGAACCTGAACCTTCAGCTAAATCAGAAATTGCAAAACCTTCTGTTATTAGTGAAAAAACATATGTCGTAAAGAAGAAGGAAACGCTTTATGGGATTTCCAAAAAGTTTAATATCACTGTCGAAGACTTGCTTAGGGCGAATCCAGGCATTACTGCACTCCAGGAAGGTATGGAACTAAAGATTCCATCTTCATCGGCTGATAAAAATCCGGATCCCATTATTCCTGCACAAAATACTGTCCTGAACAAAACGATTGATTCGGATGAAAAGGACTATGAAATGATTAAAGTGGAACCCGGACAAACTGCGTATAGCCTTTCAAAAGCAAATAATATTACTGTTGAACAGTTTTATACGCTTAATCCTGATGCGCGTGAAGGATTAAAAGTTGATCAACTGGTAAAAATCCCTCGTTCTGATAATAGGTTAGTAAATAAGGTCGCAGAACAAGAAAAACTAAATAATGAACAGACTGAAAAGATAGAAGGAAATAAAACAGAGAGAATTCTGAATACCCGTAAATCTGTGTCAGGTATAATCCCGGATTCATGCATAAATCTCACAAATCGTAATCGTACTTACCATATTGCTTTCCTGCTTCCTTTAGCCCTTGAAGAATCAGATAGTATTCTGGTTCAGACTGAAGATAATGCCAAACCTTTGACTGAATTCAAAACTTTTGATTATTTCCAGTTCTATTGTGGATTGAAAATGGCTGCAGATTCCCTGGGAAAAATTGGCTTTAATGCTAAGATCCATGTATATGATGCTGATTCTGAAACGGATTCCCTTAAAATTAAGAAGGTTTTATACAAAAATGAATTGGCTTCAATGGACCTCGTGATCGGTCCGCTATTCGTTAAGAGTTTTGAGGTGGCTTCCAGGTATTCAAATAAGCATAAGATGAATATGGTGAATCCCTTGTCGCGAAGGGATAGGATCGTAGAGGGAAATCCTTTTGTAATCAAGGCACAACCTTCAGAAATAGCAATCGCTGATGAAATTGCTTCATTTGTTTCAAAGAAATACAAGGATGACAATATTGTGATTATACGCAATGGAGTGAAGGAATTAAGTATCCTTTATGAGTCGTTAATCGCTGGTTTGCAGGGTGGTGGAGAAATTCCTGCAACAAAAATGAGAAAGGTAAACTACCAGACTGATGGATTTCAGGGAGTTACAAAAGCACTTGCTCCCGATAAGAAAAATGTTGTGATTATGCTGTCAGCAAACAGATCTCATATTCCCAACTTTGTTTCCTTGCTACATAACTATGGAAAAGGAAAAGATATCACACTTATTGGAGTTCCTGGCTGGGAAAACCTTGATATTGAATCAGAATTTCTTGAAAAACTTGATTTTCATCAGGTTACTACTTCATATGTTAATTATGAGGACGAAAATGTGAAACTTTTTGTGAAACAGTTCAGGCAACTCTACAATACCGAACCTGAAGTGGATAAACAAGCATTCCTCGGATATGACCTGGGATGGTATTTCTTCCAGGCATTAATGAATTTTGGACCTGACTTCAGTAACTGTCTTCCGGCTTTCAAAATGGATGGACTTCAATATGATTTTGATTTTAGCCGTGATTCTACTACTGACGGATTCCAGAACTATTCCTGTAAAATCATCAGGATTAAGGATTATAAATGGATTGAGGCAGAATAATTCTGGATTAACCAATAACGTTTATGAGCCAGGAAGCAAGCGCTTTCTGGCTATTTTATTTTGGAAATATTTGTAAGTCCGGGCTAAAAGAAATAGCAACACAAAGACGAAAATAATGGTTGCCCCCGAAGGAATATTGAAATAATAGGAGGCTACCAATCCTGCTAATGATCCCATGAAACTGATGAAAATGGAATAAATAATGATCCTGGAGAGATCTTTGGCAAACAGGTTGGCAGTGGATTGAGGAATGGTGAGAAAAGAGATAACAAGGATAATCCCTGCAACCCTGATATGCAATACAATGGCCATCGAAACCAGGATGAAAAGCAGGTAATTAACGGTTTCAACAGGGGCATTGTGCGACCGGGCATACTCCTCATCGAAAGATACAAAGAGGATAATCCTGTAAAAAAAGATAAAAACAATGAGGGTTACAACTGCAAGCAAGGCCATGAGATATAAATCCAGGGTACTTACCGTAAGCAGGCTCCCAAAAAGATAGGTCATAAGATTGGGGGCATACCCGGGCGTGAGGAAAATAAAGATGATTCCGATAGCCATTCCCAATGACCAAAGTATGCCAATAGCTGAGTCCTCCCTGATCAGGCTCCGCCTTGATGCAACCCTGATTCCCAAGGCAGTTAAAGTGCTGAATACAAAAGCTCCGATAAGTGGATTAATTCCAAGAAAGTAACCTAACCCAATTCCACCAAAAGAAGCATGGGTGATACCTCCACTGATAAAAACCATCCTCCTGGCCACAATATACGAACCGATAATTCCGCAGGAAATACTCGCCAGTAAAGCGGCTAACATAGCATTCCTTAGAAATTGGTATTCGAATATACCATTAAAAAAATCAATCATGGTGATGGTCATGTTTTTGAAGAACGGTATGAGGTACATCCCCGTGGGTGATGATCTGTAAGGGACAATTATAGGATGCCAGCTGCTCTTCTGTAATGATATTGGATTTATGATAATGAAGATAAGTGTTGACACAGGCAATTGTCTTCACAAAATATGAGATTGTGCCAACATCATGGGATACAATCATAATTGCCATTTTTTGATTAAGCTTCCCTAGCAATTCATAGAGGTCACTTTCAAAACGATTGTCAACATAGGTGTTTGGCTCATCCAGGATCAGTAACCTTGGAGCCGATATCAAAGCCCTGCTGATAAAAACACGTTGTAACTGACCTCCGGAAAGTTCCATCGCTGTTCTTTTCGCTAAACCGGCTACTCCCATCTGATCAAGCAGTTCCATGGCTTTTTTCCTGTCGGCTGAACTGTAGCGGCCTAAACTCCCTTTTTCCGACATCAGCCCGGATAAAACAATATCCAGTACTGTTATCGGGAACTTACGGTCTACCAATGATTGTTGAGGCAGGTATCCTGCAAAACTCCCCGGCCGGTCATCATACCTTTTTACGAAACCTTGCAAGGGTTTTACCAGGCCAAGAATAATTTTAATCAGAGTGGTCTTCCCTCCTCCATTAGGTCCAATTACTCCAATAAAATCCTGGTCATATATCCTGAAATTTACGTCCCTAAGCACAATCTCCTGGTCATAACCGGCAGAAACATCATTCAGTTGGAGAAGTTCAGTCATTGGGTATGTTATCCTAAATAGTTTAAATCAGTTTTGAGCAATAAGGTTAGCCAGCAATATCATATTTTCATCCCAATTTCCGGCCATGGGGTCAAATACAATCACTTTTGCATTTAATTCCTTTGCGATAGCTTCAGCATGACGAACATCAAATTCCTTTGATATCAGGATGCTGTGAATGTTTTTCTCTCTTGCAAGCTGAATCAATTCTTTGATCCTGATGGCTGAAGGTTCTTTTCCTTCCTCTTCAATACTTATTTGAGTCAATCCATAATCACGGGCAAAATAGGCAAGTGCCGGATGAAAAATCATAAAAGCTTTTCCCCTGGCTGGCTGAAAGAATCTGCCTGATCCGATGATCAATTGAATCCATCAACTGATTAAAAGCTATCAGATTGGAATTATAAGACTCTTTTTTGGAAGAGTCAATGTTATTAAGTGCATTCACAATGGTACCTGCCTGGAGTTTCATCGCTGAAGGTGAAAGCCAGATATGGGGATCCAACCCTGAACCTTCGTGATTGTGGTTTTCTGCATCTTCGTGGTGATGTCCACCCAACAGATCAATGCCTTCACTGGTATTAATAACTGCCAATCCGGTTCTTGACTCGGTAAACCGCGGTAACCAGTTTCGTTCAAAATCCAGCAGACCTGTTGAGATGTAGAGTTCTGCATTTTCCAGGTTTCTCATATCTCCGGGCGTCGGTTCAAATGTTTCATGATTCGCGCCTGGAGGTAAAAGTACATTTACTTCAAAATTATCCCCACAAAGTTGTTCTACAAGGAACTTCTGAGGCAAAATACTCACCGTGATCTTTCTGCTCTGGTGATTTATTTCCTTTTGATTGCATGAAGTTATCAATATTGCAATCAAGAGGAAAATGATAAATGAGCTGCTCGAATGTATTTTTGTTTTCATTGCTACAAAGGTAATTAAACCCAATTTACCTGTATACAAATATTACCTGACAATTCAATCAGACTGAAATGGTGTGAAAATACCTTTTGATGAAGCCTTTACCAGGTTTTACGAAATTTGAAGTTCACTGAATCCATTCTGGTGATTTTCTCTGCCAGTTTAGGGATTCCCAAGTTAAATAGCTTCATCACTGCAGAATTTGACGGTACCATGTTATATGCAGATGATGGTGATATGAAGGAATCATCATAAATAATTGCACGATTTGTAGAACCATTGAAGGGAAATTTTAATTTTGAATTATAATCCAGCCAAAACAACCACTTATGAGAAAAATTTTACTTTCGTTTTTTGCCATTCTACTGGTGAGTTCCACAATGTATGCTCAGAATCTCGTTTCCACAGATCCACAAAATAAAAATGTGGTATTGGAAGAGTATACAGGTATTCATTGTCAGTACTGCCCCGACGGACACCGTATTGCACAAGGTATTGCTAACGCCAATCCAGGTCGTGTGGTCCTGATGAATATACACCAGGGGTCTTTTGCGGTTCCCAGTGGCTCAGAGCCTGATTACCGCACTCCATTCGGAGATGCCCTTGCCGGTCAAACAGGGTTAACCGGTTATCCTTCAGGAACCGTCAACAGGCATGTGTTTGCAGGAAGTACATCTACTGCCTTAAACCGCGGATCATGGAGTGCATCAGCCGATCAGATCATGGCCATGGTTTCTCCTGTTAATATTGGAATTGAATCTTCTTTTAATGAGGCGACACGTGAACTTACTGTCAATGTTGAATTATATTATACTGCAAGCAGTACTGTTTCTTCAAATTTCATTAACGTAGCCCTGCTTCAGGATAGCTTAATTGGCCCGCAGACCGGCGGAGGAATGGGTAACAATTATATCCACATGCACATGCTTCGTTACTTTCTCACAGGCCAATGGGGAGATGAAGTTAACTACTACAAGCCAGGGTACCCTGGTAACCCGGACCTATACGTATATTGTTCCTGCTGTATACAACAATATTCCATGTATTGTAGATAATTGTCATGTAGCTGTTTATGTTGCCGAAGGTCACCAGGAAGTTTTAACTGGTGATGTTGTGGAAGCCATCGGTGGAACCAATCGTTATATTGGTAAAGCATCTGTTGTTACTGATTTTAAGATGGGTGTTGAATCCATGCCCTGCGATTTTACTTGTGATGTAGTAGGAGCCCTTCCTTCAGGAGAACTTTATGAATTGACTTTTGAGCCTTTGGATGCCATTGCTGGATGGAATGACAGTTTTACCGTTGATGGAATCCAATATACAGGATCAGCAACCATAGCCTTGAACCAGGATGAAACCAAATCAATTACCCTTTCAGTGGTACCTGGGGCTACTCCTGCAGTTTCAACGTATCGGTTTACCATGAAATCGGCTGCTTTCCCGGGTGCACCTGAAAAAATTGCAGATGTTTCTGTAATTTCAGGAATTACCACATTGGTAGTAAATGGCAGTGGTGGTCAGGAAACGTCTGATAATCAGGCTGCCTACACAGATGGCCTGGATTATGCCGGATGTACTACCTATGCTGCCATTCCTGCTTCTCAACTTGTTAAAGCAGTGGCTAACGGAGCTTTGGTGGATGTGAACAGTATCTTCTACAATGTTGCATGGACATTCCCTGCTTTCAAGGATGCAGAAGCAGAAGCTGTTAAGGCTATTCTGAATTCAGGTCGACATGTCCTTGTGGCCGGCCAGGATGTGGGTTGGGATATCATGAGCGGACAGTCAGGTTCCAATGGAAATGACATTACACGCGATCTCTATACTAACTATTTGTGTGCCAGGTTTATCGATGATGGCAGTACTGCAAACAACCAAATTACAGCCGTTACCAGCGATGCAATATATGGAGCTGCAGGAAATTCAACCGTTACTGATGTTTACGCTGGAAATATGTATCCTGAACAGATTGATACGATTGCTCCGGCAAGGCCTATCTTCCTCTATAAAAACCTCAATACCAAACGTGCCGCTATTAGGGTTGAAAAGAATAACTATAAGGCTGTATACTTTGGAGTTGGATTCGAAATGTTAAGTACCACTGCTGTCAGGAATGAAATCACAAAACTTACCTATGACTGGTTCAATGAGGTAATTTCAGGCATGGAATACGAAAATGCCCTGGCTAAACTAATGGGTCAGAATTATCCCAACCCTGCCGATGATCATACCTGGATATCCCTCAATACTTCGGATAAGAACCTTATATTGGAAGTAACTTCTTTACTGGGAGCCAGGATAATGAATATCCAGGTTAATGCCGGCGATTCAAAAGTGAGAATCAACACCTCACAACTTGCTTCCGGACAATATATTTGCACTCTCCTTGATGGGAAAAGGGTGGTTGGATCACAAACAATTGTTGTGTCGCACTAGCAGAGGCAATTGAAGGATAAACTGAAACCAGGATAAAATACATTAATTTTATCCTGGTTTTTTAATTCTATCGCCATGGCATTTACTTCAAATGAATTCAAAGTAAACGGGGAGGAACTCCTCAAAAAGATCAGGGAACTTCTTCATGAAGGAAATGTAACAAGGATTATCATTAAAGATGATCAAGGGAAAACATTTATTGAAATCCCTGTAACTGTTGGTTTAATAGGGGCAATCATTGTTCCTGTCCTTGCCGCTGTTGGGGCATTGGCAGCCCTTGCAGCTAACTTCACTATCGAAGTGATCCGTAAGGAAGAATAGGATCGGGAAAGAAAACTTGGGATTGATACCTATCTTTTAACAGGGCCTATTTTCTGCTCTATAGAGTCTATTTTGCCTTCCAAACGACCTATAGGGCCTTTTCGAATATCAAGAGAAATAGTACAATAAACCCTCTCGCATTCAGGTTCAAGCAGAGAATATGCTTTTTCAACTATTTCCTGGGCTTCTGCAAGCGTTGAAGTCTCAACAATAGTAGCCATACTTGTCAGCCGGTATTCAAATCCACTACCCCTGACCATTTCAATGATCTTACTTACCCATGGACTGGCACTAATTCCTTTATCGGTAGGAAACATAGCAAATTGAAGTAGTACTGACATGATATTGGGCTTTGAGGGTTAAAGTGAAGTGGAGTGCCTAAAGTGAGCTAAAGTGAGCTAAAGTGAACTAGAGTGAGCTTATGAAGGGGCAATTAATACCAATCTTCACATTTCTAAATTTCTAAATTGTCGTATTATTGAGCAAAAGGCTTCCCTTCGGGAAATTGTCGAATTGTCGAATAGTCGAATTATCGAATCGTCGAATTATCGAATCGTCGAATCATCCCAAATCTCCCAACTCGCCTCTGCCTGCATTTCAAGCATTTTCAAGCCATTACAGACCCTTGCTCCTGCCTCAGTTCCCTTTTTCATGAATAATGTGATTTCAGGATTATAGACCAGGTCAAAAAGGAGGTGCTTATTCCCGAGATATTGATATGGGATTACCGGACTGAATCCTGTTTGAGGATACATTCCAAGAGGAGTTGTATTAATAATCAATGTGTACTGGTCAATAACCCCCTTAGATACCTGGTCATATTTAAGGATTTCAGTGCCGGCTGGGTTGCGGGAAACCAGTTTGAAGGAAATACTAAGGTCGGATAACACTTTCGCAACAGCCCTGGATGCTCCACCGGTCCCTAAAATCAGAGCCTGTTTATGAGAGTCATTTAATAGCGGGAGCAGGCTGTTCCTAAATCCTGTAACATCAGTATTGTGCCCGATCAACAAGGGTTCAGACCCCGATCTGTTAATTTCAATGCAATTAACAGCTCCTACCTCCATGGCACTACCTGAAAGTCGGTGGAGAAATGGGATTATACTGATCTTTAATGGAATCGTAACATTGAGGCCCTGAAGGTCAGGGAATTCATGAATAAGTTGTAAAAACTGGTCTGCTGAAGTTAAAGGAAACAGTCTGTATTCGTGGTCATTCAATCCAAGATTTTCAAACTTTTTGTTGAAATACTTTGCTGACCATGAATGGGTCAAAGGATGACCTATTAACCCATATAATGACATTGTTTTGATTTTGAAATGTTAGTGGCAAAGCAGGAAAATGAACAACAAAGCGCTGAATTATGAACTTACCTTATTTCCTCTCATCGAGGAAATGATTTTGTACAGGTAGTAAATGGCAGCGATTCCAAGAACTCCAACCACAAACAGATCGATGATATGGCTATAAGTCATCACTTCTGTCCAGTTATTCTTTAGCTCATATCCCACCCAGGTGAGAAATGTATTCCAACATCCGGCACCAATAATGGTATAAAGAGAGAAAGTCCAGATATTCATTTTTCCGAATCCGGCTGGAATAGAGATGAGATGCCTGACAACAGGAATGAATCTCGAAATAAGAATGGTAATTTCTCCTCGTTTGGCAAAAAACTTCTCCGATAACTCAAGGTGATGGGTGTTAAGAAGAAGGAATTTCCCAAAGCGCTGGATAAAAGGTTTGCCGCCATAGTAGCCGATGGCATAAGATAATAAAGAGCCAACTATGCTTCCAATTGTAGATGCCATTATTACACCGGTCCAGGTGAATCTGCCATCTACAATCAGAAAACCAGCGAATGGCATAACGGCTTCACTGGGAACAGGGAAAACCATGCTTTCCAGGGTCATTAAAATAAAAATACCGGGATATCCCGATGCTCCGATAATTGCTACAGCAGTGGCTGCAATCCATTCAGTAATACCCATAAAGCTATTTGCTAAGTTTGTTAATCTTTATTCTTTTGGTGGAGGTCTTTAATGCAGATGGTACAATAAAAGGCTCAATTAAATTTTTCAGTGATCTCTTGCCTGTTTAACCTGCTTGAATATCATTGTACCTATGATAAAGGAAGATACCGAATCATTCTATTCTTTGAATTGTTGTATCGCATCATTTATGGCACTTGATAAACGGGCTTTTTCCGAATATTCAAGCAAACTAAGAAATCCATCATAATCCTGTGAGAGGGCAATATACAATTCCCTTACGGCTTCCTTTTCATACCCTGATTCGAGCAGATAGGCAACCCTCCTGAAGGAAAGCAATGCATTCTGAGGTTGAAAATAAGTGCCCTCTTCTATAATCTCCAATGCTTTGCTATAGTTAGAATGTGCCTGTATAAAGAATTCAGAATAGTCGAGCCAGATTTCCTGATGATAAGGGTCAAGCTCTGTTACCTTGATAAATGCCGCTTCTGCTTCCTGGTATTGTCCGTCGTCCATCAGCGTGTCGGCCAAAATAATCCAATACTCGGGATTCTCAGGTTCCAGCTTTACCGCCTGTTTCATATGAACGATTGCCTCAGCCTTCTGGTCGAGCTCACTGAAACATATTCCCATACCCATCCAGGCATCGGAGAACTGCTTTTCCATGTTTACAGATTTCCTGTAGTTTTCAAGAGCAGTTTCATATTTTTCCAATCGCTCGTAACAGTCACCAAGATAATACCATACCATGGCATCAGGTTTCTCAAACTCAAGGGTGCTTTTATATACTGCTATCGCTTCCGGATACCGTTCCATCTGCTCATAAGCCTGTGCTTTATTAAAATAGGCCGGGGTGAAACTGGGATCTATAGCAATACAGAAGTCAAAAGCATCAATCGCTTTCTCAAAAAGTTCAAGCGCTGTATAGGCCAGGCCAAGATTATACCAGGCAACATCTGAGTATGGATTCTTGTCGACTATACTTTCAAAAAACTCAGCAGCCTGCTCACTCATCCCCCCAAGATCATAACAATAACCGATCTCATATAGAAGCGTTTCATTACCAGCCTCTATATAAAGGGCTTGTTTTAGATACTCAACTGCTTTTTCATAGTTGCCAATACTTTCATATTCAAAGGCAATACCGGTATAAATTTCTTCCTTATCATCATCGATATGATCAAGGGCTTTAATATACTCACGGATTGCTTCTTCATGCCGGTTCATGCTCCCTAAAATTGAAGCCCTGGTAAGCATAATGTCAGGGTTTCTTGGATCTCTCTTTTTAAGCCGGTCCAGGTTGGCAAGTGCTTTCTGCGGCTCCCCTGTATTCATCAGGTATTGCGCCTGGAACACCTCAAAGGTTATATCTGTTGGAAACCTGTCCAACGCATGGCGTATCGCTTGAAATGCTTTTGGGAAATCAGCAGCTGAAAAATAGTGATAAATGATGTCTTCAAGTTCATTGCTGTCGAAAAAAGTAAAACCACCTGTATGCAGACTGGCCTCAAATCGCTCCAGCAATTCGCGGATATATTCCTCCTCTTCATCAAATCCATGCTTCATGGGAATCCTCCATTTGAGATTTTGCAAAAATAATAATTTTAATGGAGCGATATAGAATAGAAATCTTCACTCTCTCCATTCTCTTTTATTTTGTTGAAAAATCCACACATAGATTGCTCTCCTGAAGCAGATTCAACCTCTCATCTGTAAAATCATCCCTTCCGTATTAAGAGATGTGTTTATCTTTGCATCCGACTTCTTAATTTTTAGTTAATTTCTTTTGACAATGGCGTTAATAAAAAGTATTTCAGGCATCAGGGGTACAATTGGAGGGCTTCCTGGCGACGGCCTTACACCTCAGGATATTATCAGGTTTACCTCTGCATATGTTTCATTTATCTCTAAGAGAGCAGGCCATTCAAAGGTTCATATCGTGATTGGCCGGGATGCCAGGGTATCCGGCTGGATGGTCAATCAATTGGTGACAGGCACTCTGGTTGGCATGGGGGCTGATGTTACCGACCTGGGACTGAGTACCACACCCACAGTGGAAGTAGCAGTTACCTCTCATAAAGCAGATGGTGGAATCATCATTACGGCCAGTCATAATCCCGGTCATTGGAATGCTCTTAAACTTCTGAATGAGAAAGGGGAGTTCCTGGATGGAAATGACGGGGAAGAAATACTCAGACTTGCAGAGTCGGATGCAATTCCTGCCGCTGGGATAGAAGCCATCGGGACCTATAAATCTTATGATAAAGCTATCAATGACCATATAAAGGAGGTGCTTTCCATGCCCCTGGTAAATATCGAAGCCATCAGGTCAGCAGGGTTTGTCGTAGCCATCGATTGTGTGAATTCAACGGGTGGAATTGCCCTGCCACCATTACTCGAAGCATTGGGGGTAAAACAAGTGATTGAAGTAAATTGTAAACCGGACGGATTATTCTCTCATAACCCTGAACCATTACCTGAAAACCTGAAGGATTTATCTGCTGCTGTTCTTACAGCAAAGGCTCACCTTGGTTTTGCTGTGGATCCGGATGTTGACAGGCTGGCTATCATCTCTGAAGATGGTTCCATGTTTGGCGAAGAGTATACCCTGGTCGCAGTTTCTGACTATGTGCTAAAACATAAGCCTGGTAATACAGTTTCAAACCTTTCATCTACAAGGGCTTTACGAGATGTCACCGAAGCGGCTGGAGGTAATCATTCAGCTGCTGCAGTGGGTGAAGTAAATGTTGTCAGCATGATGAAATCAGTGAATGCGGTAATTGGTGGTGAAGGAAACGGGGGTGTAATTTATCCCGCAATTCACTACGGCCGGGATGCTTTGGCTGGTATCGCTTTATTCCTTTCACACCTGGCTATCACAGGTTTATCATGTTCAGCATTGCGTAAAACCTATCCGGATTATACTATTTCAAAAAACAAAATTGCATTGGATGCCAGTATGGATGTAGATGCAATTCTCGAAGGGGTGGCTGCGAAATATAAAGGTCAACCTGTTAATACAGTCGATGGGGTAAAAATTGAATTTGGCAAGGAATGGGTTCATTTGAGGAAATCCAATACTGAACCTATTATCCGAATCTATTCAGAAAGCACTCTTTCTTCAAAGGCTGAGGACCTTGCAAAAAAAATTATGGCAGATATCAGGGAAATCGCAGGCATCATATCCTGAAATTTTCTTGTCCGACAGCGAATTACGTATCGGAATATTTCTTTACTTTATTGCTCTCTGTCATAAAGCAACATCCAATGCCAAGGAAGAAAAGAAAAAAGGTTAAATTCTATAGAGCAGATTTTAAAATTCCGGAATCAACAAAGAAACAGTTGAAGGGATTTTGTAAGAAGCATGATACCACTGCAAACAAAGTTTTCCGCAGGGCATTGAAAGAGTTTCTGGAAAAGAACCATTTTCATCATGACCATTTTGATGCCCAGGTTGCTGCAAATCAGATGTCTATCTTCGATTTACTTGAGGGTCCATCAAGCCATTCCGGAAACTAATCTGACTGTTACGCTGACGGTACCTCAATAATCAGGAGGTCAGATGCTGCATTACTATTAATATGAATGCGCGAAATCTCAGCAATGCCAAGTGCATCTCTCGATCCAAGTGCAAAACCTTCAATTGTCGTTCTCCCTTCAATCAGGAAACAAAATACCTGGTTCCCTGATTTGTGAATCTTATAGGTAATGTTTACACCATGCTCAAGGTTGACCCTTGATATCCAGGCATCCTGGTGAATCCACAAAGCATCATCATCCTGATCCGTATCCGGAGTTACAAGCAGCTGGACCTTATTTTTTCTTTGTATTTTATTGAAAGAAAGCTGATCATACCTTGGCTGAATATCCTTTTCCCTGGTATAAATCCAGATTTGAAGGAAATTGCAGGGATTATCAGCATGGTGATTAAATTCAGAATGCTGAATCCCGCTTCCGGCTGACATCACCTGCACATCATCAGGACTAATCACTTCTGAATGACCCATACTGTCCTTATGTTCAAGTTCACCAATTAAAGGAATCGAAATGATCTCCATGTTTTTATGACCATGTTCACCAAATCCACTTCCTCCAATAATGGTATCGTCATTCAATACCCTCAATAATCCAAACTGCTCTCTTAACGGATTAAAATACTCAGCAAAACTGAAATTGTGATAAGTGTCAAGCCATCCGTGGTTTGCATGACCCCTGTCTTTGGAAGGATGAAATTCAATACTCATGATTGCTTTATTCGTAATTATGAATTTATAAAGATGTTTATGGGCTCCAATTGCTTTCAGCAATATTGCATGCTGAAGAAATTAATATAGAATGCCTGGAATTTCAACAACAAAAATGGTTAACGTCCCATTCCCTGGTATACCTGCCTGTTAAGAATAGATCTGCCTAAGGTGATTTCATCAGTATAGTCAAGTTCATCACCTACCGGTATCCCTCTTGCTATGGTTGTAATAGCTATCCCTGTATCCTTTAACGTTTTGAAAATGTAAAAGTTTGTAGTATCCCCTTCAACGGTAGAGGGAAGGGCGAGGATAACCTCTTTCAGACTTCCGGATCTTGATTTTTCAATAAGAGAAGCAATCATGAGATCAGATGGACCAATGCCTTCCATTGGAGAAATTACTCCTCCTAAAATATGATAAGCCCCATGAAACTGGGAGGTGTTTTCAATTGCCATCATATCCCTGATGTCTTCTACAACACAGATAGTTGAATGATCACGCCTGGAATCAGAACAAACCATACATTTATCACCATCAGATATAGTGTGACAGGTCTTACAATATTGGATGTCATTCCTCAGTTTAATGACTGACTCACCCAAAGCAGTTGCAATTTCTGCCGGCTGCCTTAAAAGGTGCAGAGCCAGACGTAAGGCTGTTTTTTTGCCAATTCCCGGTAAACGGGTTAATTCCTGAACCGCGTTTTGTAAGAGGATAGAAGTGAGTTGTTGTTCCATGATCGCTGCCTTGATAATAATTGATGAAAACGGTCAGAGATCATCCGTTTTCATTCAGTTGACAAAAATTTGTGACAGTATTTAATGCTTGCTTACTTTTGTATCACGAAACCAGGATCAATGAAAGGCAGCATCATAATGGCAAGTCGGGGATCCAACTGTCAGCCAAAGCACAATTATCCAAAATTAGTCATTTTCACCGTGTAATCTGTAATTTCTTTTGCTTTGAAAGGTGTATTGCATTTGAATGGAAATAAATAATCATGGAAATTTTTTCTGAATTGGAGATGGGATGGTTCGTTATGATAAATTTAATTTTTAATACAATATAACATGCGGATAGGGATTCAATGTTCTGGTATACGAATAGTAGTTTTGGTTTTGCTTTTTGCATTTATCAGTTCTGAATCGATTTTTGCCCAGCCTGACCCGGGAACAGGCATTAACCAGGTGGATAGCAGAGGTCGAAAACAAGGGGCCTGGGTTAAAAACGATGCCCAGGGAATCAAAATCTATGAGGGTACTTTTAAGGATGATAAACCTATTGGTGAATTCCACTATTTCTATCCTGACGGAAAATTAAGAAGTACTTTGCTTTATCCTGCCACCGGAAATATTGTCCTGAATACTGCATTTTATCAAAATGGAATCAAAATGGCCGAAGGTAATTATATCGACCAGAAAAAGGATGGTAACTGGAAATACTATAATGACCTTGGTGAACTTGCCTCTGAGGAAAATTGGTCAAAAGGGTTGCCTGCAGGAGTTTGGAAAGTTTACTACCAGGGATTGAAAGTGATGGAAGAATTTACCTACCGGAATGGATTAAAAGAAGGCTCATGGAAACAGTATTTCCCTACAGGGAATATCAAGGCGGAAGCGATGTATATCGATGGACTACGTCAGGGGCCGGCCAAGTTTTACTTTCCGGATGGTGCAATTATGACAAGAGGAAATTATAAAAATGACCTGAAAAATGGAATTTGGGAAAACTATAAACAAAACGGGCAGAAGGAAAGTGTAAGAGAATTTGATAATGGGAATCTGCTCTCGGAAACGTATTATGATAAAGAACGCGATAAGGAACTTCACCAGGAATCTCCTGAAATAAAGAAGGAGTAACTTCCTGGCTGTGCAGATCACTGAATCCTTCAGAATTCATCCTTTTTAGCAAGGATTCTTTAGAAAATGATCCAATAATTTCTTGAGATTATCAATAACCAGGTGGCCTGATTCTACCAGCCTTTGTTTCGACTGATGCCCATTTGCTATCAGGATGCAAGACGATCCCAATTCTTCTGCTACTTCTGCATCATGAAGTGTATCTCCGAGAAGTGTGACTGACGAAGGACTAAGATTGAAATCTGAAAAGAAATTCCTGGCATTCTCGATTTTACCTGCTCCATAATGATCTCCAATGCCGCCTATATAATCGAAATACCTGGTGATCCCAAGTACATCAACAGATTTCAGAAGGGCATCATGTTGCATTGCAGATATAATGGCTTGCTGGTAACCCTGTTGTTTGAAAAATTCAAGCATCTCAATGGCTCCGGTAGCAAGTTGAGCGCCAGGTAAGGCTTCCAGGTATAATTCAATGAACCCGATGGCTGCTTTATCCCAGGGCTCTGTTTCAAAATCAAATCCAATGGTAGTATAATATTGGATCACCGGGAAAGTAAAAACCTCACGGTATTTTTCCAGGGTCAATAAAGGAAGATGACGATGGCTTAACATCTGATTCATAGAGTCAAGACAGATTGCTGTATCATCCAGCAAAGTGCCATTCCAGTCCCAAATAATTGTCCCTTTTGTTTCCAATTAATTCATTGTTTTGTTCTGCAATTTCTCTAAAGGCAAATTTGATGAAAAAAGTTAAGAATTTCATGCATCTCTTGCTAAATCTGCTTGATTAGGCTTTATTTCCGTTCAAATGAATTATAGTATATTTGCATCCTACAACATTAATCCTATGATCCAGCGAATCCAGACTGTTTACCTTGCGCTTTCCATCATCGCACTTTTTATGCTGCTGTTTTTCCCAATGGCAACATTTTTCTCAGAGTTAGCCTATTTAAAACTTTTTATAAGCGGATTAAAAAATATGGCCCCGGGCGGACCAGTGCCTTTTGAGATTTCATACTTCCTTCCTCTCATCATTGGTGCAATAGCTATTGCCGTCCTGGCCGGAATGTCCATCAGCCTATTCAAAAACAGGCCTAAGCAGATTCAGCTGACCAATATTGCGGTCTTGCTGAATATCCTTTTCATCCTGGCCGTTTTATTCGTTTATGTGCCCTTGATCGAAAAGAAGACAGGTATAAATCCTGATTTTGCCAATGGAATCGGTATTTACCTTCCTATTGTTTCCCTGATGTTTCTGGTTCTGGCAAACAGGGCTATTAAACGCGATGAGAAACTTGTCCGTTCCAGCGACAGATTGAGATAAGAATATTTATGGAGTCATAATTTGACTTGCCCGGGGAATCTCACAGATTTCCAGTTCCCTGATATCCTTTCCATCAATGATAAACCTGATAAATGTAATCAGGTGATGCATCCCTGATTTACCGGCTGCCCCCGGATTGATGTGCAAAAGCTGGTTCTTCTGATCGTATATCACTTTAAGTATATGCGAATGTCCTGAAATAAATATGCCAGGTTTTTCAGTACGAATTATACTAATCGCTTCTTTCTCATACCTGCCTGGATACCCTCCAATATGAGTGATAAATACTTTTACCTCTTCAATCGGAAATAAAAGTACCCGTGGATAACTTGATCTTACTTCTGTACCGTCAATATTGCCATGAACAGCACGCAGCAATTTAAATTTTGCTAAACTGGCCGCTGTTTCATAGTTCCCGATATCCCCGGCATGCCAGATTTCATCGCAATCTGAGAAAAAATCATAAATCCTGGGATGAATATAGCCATGAGTGTCACTGATTAGTCCGATACGTTTCATGGATACAATCTGATGTGCATGATGATAAAATATTAAATTTGCTGCTAATTATTAAAACCAACGCCTTCTTTTCATGAACAAATACATTCCATAACTGAGGATCGCCATGAGTACCATAAATGCAGGATATCCATATTTCCATTCCAGTTCCGGCATGTACCTGAAATTCATTCCATAAATTCCAACAGCAAAAGTCAGGGGAATAAAAATGGTGGAAACCAGGGTCAGGGTTTTCATAATTCCGTTCATGCGATTGGACGCATTGGCTGCCTGAAGGTCCAGCATGGATGATACCATTTCTCGATAGTTGTCAATCGTTTGTATGATGTGATTCAGGTGGTCATGTACATCATTTAGGTATTGACGGGTTGCACTGCTAATAACTGGGGATTCCTCCCTTGTGAGATAACGTATTTCCTCTTTGAATGGATAAATAGATCTTCTCAATACCGACAACATTTTCTTGAAATGGAGAAATCTGGCAGCATTTTCAAACTTTGGATCCGTAAACAGGTTTTTCTCTAAAACTTCTACCTGGTCCTCACAATTATCAAGCAATAGGTAATATTGATCTACAATATGATCAATCAGGAGATAGGCAAGAAAATCTTCCTGCTTAAGGCGTCCGGTTCCTTTTGCGTTTTTAAGCCGTTCAATTACCGGGTCGAATAGATTGCTTTGTTCCTCCTGGAAAGTGATCAGAACGTTTTTTCCAAGGAAAATACTAATTTGCCCGGTTTCGATAACTTTCTTACCATTTAGTTTAAGGCTTTTAAGGGTAATGAAGATACTGGTGCCTAAATCTTCAACCTTTGGAAGGTGTTCAACATTGAAAATGTCTTCCAGAATCAGGGAGGATATCTCGAAATGACTTCCTACTTTCTCCAGGCTTTCAGTATCCCCAAATCCTGTTATAATCAGCCAGTTCGACATATTGGCTCCAATACCCTCAATTACTGCCTGAACACTTATGTTTTCAAGCATTTTAAAGTTATCCTTATCATAGGAAACCAGTGTAAATGTAGTGGGTTGGGCACGACTCCCTGTATAAACAAGACTTCCCGGAGGCAGTCCGGCTTTTTTGCTTAACCTTTTTTTTGCTGCTTCATTCATTACGTGAAGTTACAAATAAACAATTCAGGTTAAGAAGCGAATACATGATTAGCCAAAAATTCCTTTAACAGTATCCATAAGTCCTCCGCTTTTTCCGCCTGTAAGTGAGCCTAAAATACCTTGTAAATCGAAACTTGAGTCATTCGGGTCATTAGTCTTGCTAACCAGTTTATTCATCACCGTTGGGATAAGTTGCGATGCAATTTGTGTAGCGGCCCCGCTATCAATTCCAAATTTATTCATCAAATCGCCGACAGCCTTTCCTGAGATGCCATTCACCATGTCGCCGGATGCTGAACTTCCACCTTTGAATAAACCGGTTATTGAATCAAGCCCCCCGCTCTGAACCTGTTCCTGCAATGAATTGAATATGGATTTGGAAGCAGTGGATATAGCTTCATCATTTTTCTCATTTGGAATAACCGGGTTATTAATAATGGCTTCACCGGCATTCTCTTTGACAAGTTGTAATAGGTTTTCTAACATCAGTAAATAATTTTATTTGGGATGAATAAATAACAATAGAATTAACCGATTCTTTCAAAATGAAAGACATAATTCCAAAACATCGGATCAGCAGAAAAGTTTATATCTGAGGGACATTGTTTCAAGATTTGCTGCTGGAAGCTTTAATAAAAACTAAGCCCGGTAATTAACCGGGCTCAGTATCCAATTAAGGCTGGTGAGTTTATTTTTTTTCCTTAAGAAGATCTCTGATCTGGGTTAACAGAATCTCTTCATTGGAAGGTGCCGGAGGAGCAGCAGGAGCTTCAATAGCTTTTTTCTTGGTGGAGTTAATGGCCTTGATAAACATGAAAATAACAAAAGCGATGATGACAAAATCAATCACATTTTGAAGGAATAATCCATAATTCAAGGTAACCTCTGGTTTTTCTGCTGTTGCTGCAATAAGGGTAGCCTTGAAATCCTTGAAATCCAGGCCGCCAAGCAATACACCAATAGGTGGCATTAGAACATCATTCACAAAGGATGATACTATCTTGCCAAATGCGCCGCCGATGATTACACCGACAGCCAGATCTACAACATTGCCTCTCATGGCAAATTCCTTAAATTCTTTTACTAGTGCCATTTTTATTGATTTTTAGGTTTATACTGATATGAATAAATGATCTGGAAATCTTGTTAACGGGTAAAACTATAAGCAAAACCAACTGAAATGGTTTCCATGAATTGTGCAGTGGGATGTCCCTTGTCTTCTAAATCAGTGCTTTTTGGGTCTTTCCATAAGATGTTGTCATCATAAATCAACATGGTGGCAACATTAACAGAGATGAATTTGTTCACCTTCAGAATGAGGTTATTCTCCCAGCTTACAATCCAGACATCCAATAGGTTCCTGGGATCCTTACTGTAATCAGAGAAGAGGTCAAGCTTCGACATCAGGTTTATATTCTTGAAAAGGTCTTTTTTAAAGATAGCATTCACCGAGGCTCCAGCCTGGAGTAGTGATTTCTCTCCTGCTTCAACTCCGAAAACCCCTGCTGCGGATAGACTGTCATCATTAACAATTGTAACACGGGCTCCGATTGGAGATAATAATACTGAAAAATAATCAACCGGTTTGTAGCTTAAACCAATAGCCAGTTGAAAGTAAGCAGGTGACATGAATTTTGAATTGTATTTCGATTCATCCGGATAATTATATCCTTTTGCAAATTGTGACTTGAACTCCAGAAGACCTGTATAATCCCAATGTTTCCAGGCATAAAGGCCAGCCTTTGTGAAAATATTGATCTTGTCGTCAGCTTTCCTCCACTTGGTGAAACTCTCCTGTTTTTGAACCATATAGGCCGCACCCAGATAATTATTCCAGGTAAATTTACCTTTTGTATAATCTTCAAAAATGTTTATCATCCCCTTGGCAGATACTGAATTCTCACCCCCTTTTGACCAATGGGTTAAAGAGGTTTGAGAAACTCCCAGAGAAGTTTCTATTTTCGATTTCCAGTGCCTGGTGGTATCTGTTTGTGCTTGAACTGTAAGAAATAGTAATGAACTCATTAAAAATGAAAAGAGTAGGCATAATTGTTTCATAAATTATAGGGTTTGGTTTGTAATTATTAAGTATTTCAGGTTATTGAAAAGTTGTTTGTCCTGCAGCAGGAGCTACCTTATAGCTGCCACCATCAGAATTAAGTCCAAATGTAATGGGCATGTTTACAGTTACCCTCACTGATTTCCCGTTATATATTCCGGCTTTCCACTTAAGAAGTTTTACCAGCCTTATAGCTTCTTCAGTGCATCCTGCCCCAACATGTTCAATAGTGCGAATATTGGAAATTCTTCCATGCGGCTCGACGATAAAATTTAATTTGACAATACCAGTGATGTTTCGTTTGAGAGCTTCTTCCGGATAGGTAAAATTTTCAGCCATGAATTTTTGCAGATCTGTTTCTGCCTCTTCAAAAAATGGGAAGGGCTGGACATCTACATATTTATACTGATATATGGTGCCGGAACTATCTACGTTCTCTGTTGGAAATGGAAATGTATCGTATCCTCTGTTTCTGCAAGCTTTTTTATAGTTTCTGATGTTAAAACGGAAGGAATAGCTCTTTTTACTTTCAACAGCTTTTCCCCTGTATTCAGCTGGTTCCCAAATGATTAAATTGAATAAACGAATTGCTTCCTTCTTTAAAAGCGGATCAATAGGCTCCTTGATTACCAGGTTCTTAACCAGTCCCTGTTCCTGAATAATAAAATCAAATACAACGTCGCCCTGCACCGAATTCTTTAAAGCTAAAGGTGGATAAATCATTTCTTCATCAATAAATTCTCTTGCTAATCTTTCACCTCCCCTTGGTTGTGCCGGAATATATTCCTGTGCTTCTGAACAAAGTGTGATGCTCAAAAGTCCTGAAAGGGTGATGGCCGAAATAATAAGAGTCCATTTCATACAAATACTATGCCTGAAAGGAGTGAATGAAATGCTAAGATAAAAAAGAAAATTACGGAATGCAAATTGCTCCCGGTAATGGGATAACTAAATTTTGCGAATATCTGATTCTTTCAACCATCCTACACTACCATTTGCAATCCTTATTTCTCTCCATTCACCGATCTGGTCAAGCAATGTAACCTTCAAGCCTTCATGAATAACGAAAAGGTCAGTACTTGTGACATCTGGTGAGCTTTTGATAGTAACTGTTGGAGTAAATACAATGGCCTCATGTTCAACTAACAGATAGTGCTCTTTTTGATTTGCAGCATAAAGCAGTATTGCCATGAAGGCAATGAACAGTAGAGCTGAATAAAATGAAAATCTCCGAATAGGTAGCCTCCTGGAAGTGAGGTAAATGCCAAAGGTTAATAACGACAAAGTGAGAAAAAGGATGATAAAAATTGCCAGTAGATTGAGACTAAAAGAATTTATAAGGGCCTTCCACCATCTTTTGTAGAATAATTCAGGAACATTTTCAACTTTATCTGTTATCCTGCTATAAGAGATTGTAAGGTTGTGCTTTATATCACTATTCGTAGGATCTAACTTCAAAGCTTTCTCAAAATATAAGATAGCCAGCGGTAACTCTTTATTCCTGAAATATGCATTGCCCAGGTTGTAATAGAGGGTAGAAGATTCCAACCCTTGTGAAAGGATTTTTTCATACAACTGAATGCTCTGCTCATACTGACCAATATCATATGCCTTCCTTGCTTTCAGAGATAACCCGTCAGTAGTCTGAGCCCTCAAAGCTGTAAAGGAATACACTAAAAAGATCAAAAAGAGCAATCGCCTTCCTGAAAAGGAATTCAACAATGTTGAAGAATTGAACCTCATGTCTTTGATCATTTTAATTGTTCTTCAGTATTTGAAATGACTTCAATCGCCTCCTTATAGAGGTTTTCCATGTTTTTCCCTTTGTCACCCGGTGCAAACCTGGCAAATTCACAGTGTTGAAGTGTATCAATAAATCTGGAAATCAGAGCAGGATCCACATTTCGGCGGGATAAACTTTCAGATGCCGTTTCCATAGATAGCTCTGCAAGTGGGATATTGAATTTGTCACTGATATAGCCCCATAAAGCCAGAGAAATCTCAATATGGAAAGCTTCCTGAGTGGAAGGGGAGAGGAGTGATTTCGCCTTCTTTAAACGCTGTGTGGCAACCCTGGTAGCCTTGCGAAGTCGAACCAGGCTGCTGTCACTGTTCAACCGGAGATGGTTCCTCCAAATAACCAGGAAAAGAATGAAAAGTAAAATGGGGAATGCGAAAAGCATCCAGAAAATGTTTCCCCCAAAAAAGTGCCTCCCAACAGGATTCAGCATTAATGGCTTATCCATCAGGTAATGAATATCATTGCCTATATACTTAACATCTTGTTTAATTGTGGTAAGATCACTGCCGGTACTGCCATCACCTTTATTTACCTTAATAATATACTCAGGCGACAATAATGTTACAAAATCTTTTTTATTAAGGTCAAAATAAGCAAATTGCACAGGTGCTATCCTGAAGTCACCTGCCGTGCGGGGAATAATCAGGTATTCAAAAGTCCGGGAACCTGATACTCCTGACGTACTGGATTTAATATTATCCACAATCTTGGGATCATAGACCTCAAAATCAGGAGGGAATGTAATGTTGGGCTTATCAATCAGGTTGAGATTACCTGATCCTGAAACCATGAGCTTTAGCGTCATAGCTTCATTTGCTTTCAACTCACTTCGATCTAATGAGGGCTTGAAGGTGAATTGCCCGACAGCACCGGTAAAATCAACTGGTTTGTTCTGTTGGGGCAAGGGCTTCACCTGTACAGTAATAGGATTCGATTTTAATGATTTTTCAACATTCTGATAACCAATGCCAAAATTGGAGTCATCGAAAAAATTCTTGAAAAAGGGATCATTGAAAAACGGATCATCAGCAATGGCACTCCTGCCTTTAACTTTAACACGATATACAACACTCTGCTCAAGTGGAGCAATGGTCAAACTTCCGGTCTTTTGAGGGAACAGAGCCTCTTTCCTGATCTCAGCAACTACATAGGTTTTACCATTTACGGTTTCCTTGTACTGCGGAAAACGGTCAAGCCCCTTCAATAAATTCTGGTTCTGTGACCAGAAACCGGGATATGAAGGTACTTTTTCCGGATTATTTATACTGAGTTCAGTAGTGGTGGTATATAATTTATACGTTATAATAATCTCTTCTCCAATATAAGGATTGGACTTATTTGAAACTGCTTTGAGGAAGATGTCATTTCCGATAGCATCCTGCTGTGCGCTGTTCTGATTGCCTTTTGGAGTGGATTGACCTGCTGACTTCTGTTGGGAAGAACCAGGGTTATAAACTGAAATGGTAATAGTATTGGAACTTATTTTTTTTCCCTTTACAGTGATGGTGGCAGGAGGAATAGTGAAGTTACCAGCTTCTGTAGCCATAAGCACAAAGGTGTAGGAAAAGGACATGGATTGGCTGACCTTTCCATTAACACTCTGATATTGTGTATTAGTCTGAACAGTAGGGCCTGATAAAACATCAAAGTGCTGAATCTCAGGACTAATGAACCCTGTACCTTCCTGGTTGACAGTAAAAGTTAGGTAGAATCGCTGTCCCAGATTCACCTGCCTGGGTCCCTGGGCATAAAATGTTGCATCTTGCGCCCATGCTGTGCCCAGGATTAAGAAAAAGAATGCTATAAAGAAAAGGTTACGCTTCATTTTGTATACTCATTTACAGCTATTCTGAATGAAATGGCAAAGATATGAATGGTTTAAGAATCAAATAGTCAGGCTACCAGTCTTTCTCAGGCTGAACCGCAGATGCATTTGCTTTCTGCTTCTTTACCTTATCCATGGTTCGTTTCTCATTGTTCCTTAGCGCATTTAACATCCTGTCAGCATCTTGCTTCGACATCTTTTGATTCTGCTTCTGCTGTTGTTGGTTATTCTGTTGTTGTTGGTTTTGCTGTTGTTGCTGCTGTTGTTTGTTTTTCTGCTCCTGTTGCTTTTTGTCTTTCTGCTGCTGAAGTTTAGTCATTGCATATGCCAGGTTGTAACGTGTATCTTCATCCTTTGGATTCAACCTTAAGGCTTTTTTAAATGCATCGATGCTCTCATTGTATTTCTGAGATTGCAGATAGGAGTTACCCAGGTTATGATATAATTGAGCAAGGTTCTTGTTCGCCGGTTCGGATGCCAGCCGCTGGTAAGAAGCTGAGGCTTCGTTATAGTTCTGCTGCTTGTACTGTGAATTCCCCAGGTTGTAAGCAGCTTTGGTGGATTTCGGTGATTTTTCAAGGGCTTTCCTGTAATCAATTTCAGCTTCCTTGAATTTGCCATCCTGGAAGTATGAATTGCCCTCCCTGATATATTTCTGGGCAGGCTGAGCATAAAGAGATACCCAGGCAAGAAGTATCAGCACTGAAATGATTATTCTATGGATTTCAGATTTATTCATTCGGCTGGAACAGTTTTAGTTTTCCGGCTAACCGGCTCTTTTTATCGGAAATCAGGATTTCGGTTATGATTAGTAGTAAGGCTGCCAGAAGGAAAAATTGATAACGATCCTCATAATCAGAGAATATTTGTGAATCATATTCTACTTTCTCCAGGCTATTAATTTGGTCGAATACTTCATTTATACCAGCCTGAGAATTATTGGCCCTGATATACACGCCTTTACCTGCTTTTGCCACATCTTGCATCAATTCATCACTCAGCCTGGAAATGACTGTATTCCCCTGGTGATCTTTCTTATATCCGATCTGAACCCCCGAGTTGTAGATGGGAATAGGTGCTCCATCAGGTAGTCCCATTCCGATTGTATATACCCTGATACCCGCTGATGCTGCTGCTGACGCAGCTTCTATAGCATCATCCTCATGATTTTCTCCATCTGAAATCAGGATGATGGCTTTGTTTTGCTTGTTTTTCCCAAAGCAGGAAATGGCGGTCTCAATAGCATCACCAATTGCTGTTCCCTGGGTAGGTATCATACCGGGGCTTATTCCTGACAAATACAGCTTCGTTGCTGAATAATCAGTCGTGATAGGCATTTGAATATAGGATTTACCTGCAAATACAACCAAACCTACCCTGTCGTTCTCGAGGTTGTCAAGGAGCCTGGATATAGCTTGCTTCGCGCGTTCAAGTCTGTTGGGTGCAATATCCTGGGCCAGCATACTATTGGAAACATCCAAAACAAATACCAGGTCAATGCCTTTCCTTTTTATTTTTTCTAGTTTTGAACCGGTCTGGGGATCAGCTAATGCAATTACCAGGAATACCCACGCCAGCATCAGTAGTAAGAACTTGAGAAGGCTACGGGTCCCGGAATAATCAGGCATCAGGCGCAGCAACATTGTCCATTCACCATACGCTTTAAATGCCTTTTTCTTTTGCCTTTGAGCCAGGATGAAAATAGCCACAAATGCCGGTATGAGCAGCAGCAGGTATAACATCATTGGGTGAGCAAGTCGGAACATAGTGTTGCTTTCGGCTTAAGGAATTGTTCTAAGTATAGTGTTTTTAAGAAGTATTTCAATACCCAAAAGGATAAGACCTATCAAAGCAAAAATTAAAAACTCTTCTTTCTTTCTTTTAAATTCAGTGACATCTATTTTGGATTTCTCCAATCGATCAATCTCTTTATATATTTCTTCCAGTTTCCTTGTATTGGTTGCCCTGAAGTACTTACCATTGGTCATGGCAGAGATTTTCTTCATCAGAACTTCATCAATTTCTACTTGCTCCTGAATATATTGAATGCCAAATGGGGTAGAAACAGGAATCGGAGCGAAACCCATTGTGCCGGCGCCAATGGTGTAAATACGGATACCATAGATTGAAGCAATTTCTGCAGCGGATTGAGGGTCAAGGGATCCAGTGTTATTTATCCCATCAGTGAGCAGGATAATCACCTTACTTATGGCTTTGCTCTCTTTCAGCCTGCTAACAGCTGTGGCCAGACCATCACCAATGGCAGTCCCGTCGTCAATGATGCCAAACCTGATGTCATCAAATAAGTTAATGAGTTTTGCATGATCAGTGGTTAGCGGGCATTGGGTGAAACTTTCTCCACTGAATACTACCAACCCGATCCGGTCATCCGGCCTGCTTTTGATAAAATCAATGGCCACTTGTTTGGCTGCTTCCAGGCGGTTAGGCTTCAGATCTTCAGCCAGCATGGTGCGGGAAATATCAGTGGCAAGCATAATGTCAATGCCTTCCACACTGATATCCTGACGACTCATATTTGTCTGGGGCCTTGCTAAGGCAAGAATAAAGAAAACAGCTGTCATTAACCGCATTCCAAAAAGAATATACCTTCCATACAATCTCCAGCCAGGGCTTTGCTGACTGAATGCTTTGATGGAAGATACCTGCAGAGTGGCATGATGCTTTCTCAGCCTGTAGACATACCAGGCGATAGCTGCAGGAATCAGCAGCATCAACCATAAGTATTCAGGGTCTGCAAAGGTGAGTCTCATCATATGTGCTCTTTTGTAAGGGTCACTTCTTTTTGTGGTTCCGGATTTTCAGTTGGTTTTGTTTCGATAATAAATGCCCTTGAATTCTCAAGACTCATCACATTCTCAGCAGGAATCGGGACCTCTTTAGCAAATTTTACAAGGTCAGCCAGTTGTAATACTTGCCATACTTTTTCCTTGAAAGGCTTCAATTGATCATTTCCCTGAAATGCATCCATGATCTCGGATGAGATCATTTCCATTGCCGGAATCCGGAATTGCGATTCCAGGTAAACACGCAAAACATCAGTTACTTCAGTATGATATTCCTTGTACTTCCCGTTTTGCCATAACTTTTTGGCTTCAATAATGTCAAGGTTTTCCAGCGCCAGTTGCCAGGGCGGTAACTGCGCCTTTTTAATAACCGGGAACAAGGGTTTTTTCATTTTTTTCCGCCATAGATAGTACCATATAAAACCTGCAATAAGGCCGACAATGGCAATCCCGGCAAAAACGGGCCATAGTTCTGCAAGGGTTATAGGTGCTTCCATATTGCCCTTGATATCTTTTATAGCCCGGGTTGTATCAACATCAACAGTCCTGACATGAAGTATCAGGGAATCGGTAACGGAGACCATTGTCTGAAGATCACCTTTCATCTGGTATTCAACAGATATGGGCGGAATAACGTGGTAGCCGGAATCAAAAGATGTGATTGTAATGAACTGCTTATATTGAAGATAGTTGTTTCTTGAGGTTTCAATTGTGTCCACCTTTGAGGCATGCAAAATTTCAACAGGTGAAAAAGTGCTATCGGTAAACCTTGGCCAAATCACATTTGCTGCAGAAGGAAGGGTAACATTTAATTGTAACTGCACTTGTTCACCAAGTCTGATGGAAGTGGTATCAAGAGATGCAGTTGCCTTTTGTGCCCGGACTTCAGCCTGGAAGGAGGCAATTAGCATCAGGCCGGCTGTTAGACAAGCAAGGAAAAGTATATGTGGCAGTTTCATTCTATTCATCCTAATACCTTAACTCCCTTCTGGAAAATAACTGTAATAATGGCTTTACATAATCTTCCTCTGTATTAATGATTGCAGAGTCAACGCCGCATCTCATCATTATTCCTTCTACCTGCCTGCTATGGTTTATCCACCATTCTTTATAATTCCTGCGCACCCTCGCTTCTGATGTATCAACCCACATCCGTTCACCCGATTCCTTGTCATAAACCTCCATGATGCCCACTGAAGGCAATTCAGTTTCTCGGTGATCGTAAACCCTTAACGCAACAATATCATGCTTGCCGGAAGCAATACGCAACGCCTTTTCAAAAGGAGAATCCATAAAATCGGAAATGATAAAGGCAGTACAACGTTTCTTAATGGCATTGGTAAGGAAGCGAAAGGCTTCCGAAAGATCTGTCTTATGGCTTTCCGGTTTAAAATAAAGTAACTCCCTGATGATTCTTAAGATATGATAGGTTCCCTTTTTGGGAGGGATGAATTTTTCTATACGGTCGCTGAAAAAGATCACACCTACCTTATCGTTATTCTGGATCGCGGAAAAGGCTATCACTGCGGCAATTTCAGTCATTGTTTCTGCCTTGAATTGCTTACGTGTTCCAAACTCATGTGATCCGCTAACGTCAATCAACAACATGACCGTGAGTTCTCTTTCTTCTTCAAATACCTTGACATATGGATGATTGAACCTGGCAGTAACATTCCAGTCAATACTCCTGATCTCATCTCCAAACTGGTATTCCCTGACTTCACTGAAAGCCATTCCCCTGCCTTTAAAAGCAGAGTGATAATGACCGGAGAAAATCTGCTGCGAAAGCCCCCGTGACTTTATCTCTATTTTCCTGACTTTCTTTAAAATTTCAGTGGTTTCCACTTGAATCGTTTTTTATATCAATGGAGTAAATGTTAAGGCTAATTGTTTATGTTGCTGCTTATGGAACGATTACTGAGTTCAGAATTTCATTGATTATATCCTCAGTAGTAATGTTTTCAGCTTCTGCTTCATAGGTTAGCCCAATACGGTGACGAAGTACATCATGTGCTACTGCCCTCACATCTTCGGGGATTACATAACCCCTGCGTTTAATGAATGCAAAGGATTTAGAGGCCATCGCAAGATAAATAGATGCCCTGGGAGAGGCACCATACCTGATCAGGTCATTGAATTTCTTTAAGCCATAATCATTTGGATAGCGTGAAGCAAAAACGATATCTGTAATATAATTCTCTATCTTTTCATCAAGATACACTTGCTTTACAACACTCCTGGCTTTAAGTATGTCTTCTGGTTTAAGGATTGTCCTGGTCGACTGAGTTTCTTCCGCTATATTCTGACGTAATATTAATTTTTCTTCCTGTTTCTGCGGATAACCAATGATCACTTTCAACATGAACCGGTCTACCTGTGCTTCAGGCAGGGGATAGGTGCCTTCCTGTTCGATAGGATTCTGTGTAGCCATTACCAGGAAGGGATCCGGAAGCATATAAGTCTTATCGCCAATGGTGACCTGCCGTTCCTGCATGGCTTCCAGGAGTGCACTCTGTACCTTTGCCGGGGACCGATTGATTTCATCAGCCAATACAAAATTGGCAAAAATGGGACCCTTTCTTACCGCGAAATCTTCATTTTTTGGACTATATATCATCGTACCAACAACATCGGCAGGCAGTAAGTCGGGAGTGAACTGTATTCTACTGAATTTTGAATCAATAGTTGCTGCCAAAGATTTAATAGCCAGTGTTTTAGCCAAGCCAGGCACCCCTTCGAGCAATATGTGGCCATTTGACAATAAACCAATGATTAATCTTTCTATCATGTGTTTTTGCCCTACAATCACACGGTGCATCTCCATCGTCAGCATGTCAACAAATGCACTTTCCTGTTGAATTTTATCATTCAGTTCTTTGATGTTGGTCTCTAACATATTACAAGGATTTTTGTGACCGCAAAAATAGAAACAGGCATAACATTGGAGGTTGAATTGCCTGTTAAATTTTGTTAAACGTCTAGTTAAAACCTGTTAATTCTCTAGGGATTGCAAGCATTTACCTGTCTTAACCTATGCTATGACTCAGATGTTGCTGAACTACCCTTAAGAAGTTAGGAATCAGGTTTAATAGATGCACTTTTAGTGTATATTCTAACTTAGTTGGTACTTATCTCTTTCAGAGCCAGATTCTGTTATACTTAAAAGGAAAAGCCGGCTAAGGGTAGCCGGCTTTTCTTAACTTCGACGATAAAAAGTTAGTAATCCTTAATTGAGGAAAACTAGTTCAATACAGCTATTGAATTGGTAAGCAGAGCTTTGGTATAAGCATAATTGTGAACACCAAGGCTATATTCCCTTAAACACAACTGGAAGTTGATGATTGAACCCATCTGAGCATTTGTAAGAGAAATCTTAGGCAGTGTCAGGTTGAAAGCTTTCTGATCGGCACTCCATGAATTTGATGGACTTGGATTCTGGAAAGTTCCGGTAGGGTTGTTTGCAGCAAAATCAGGATTGTTAATTGGGTCGAAAATATTCAGGTAACCATCATATTTATTGGTTGTAAGTGTTGACCAAAGGTTAGCTTCAGCATCCGGATTACGGTTAAGAATATCGATACCACCAATATTTAATTTTGAAGCAAGGTTATCAAGTAAACCTTTAATTTCAGTGCGGGTACCTGTCCAGGTAGCTGATGCTGAACCCATACCTGTATGGCAACCGTCAACATTACAACCATTGAAGTTACCTTTTGCAAAGAAAGTATGTCCACCGGCTTTGCCTGTCATTGGAGCCATATGGCAATCCTGGCAGGAAGCACCTGTAGCATGCACTGAACTTGTATAAGCAAGTCCTGCGAATTCAACACCACCCATACCGGCAAATATAGCACCTACGGTACCATAATGGGTATGTGTCCTGTAACCTGGTTTCAAAAGGTTTGCAGTTCCGTTTGGATCATAGAATACGGTAGTTGGATTTGAAGCCATGGCTACATAATCCAGAACATTGCCATTACCAGCAGATGCTGTGAAAGGACGAGGCTGGTGACATTTGATACAAAGATGACTTTCGCCATTGTTTTGAGTAAGGTTGATGGTTTTGGCACCTCCCCACATGGACATAGCAACAGGAGCTGTTGTTGTGAGAGGAAGAAGGTCGGAAATAGTGTAACCTGTGTGCAGTGAACTGTGGCAAGTAGAACAGGTAATTTCACCAAAAGCAGCATCGGGAGCTACGAAATAATCATTTACATACTTGTTTGTGGTAGTATTTAATGTAAATGTTGAAGGCGTATTGTTTTCGCAAACATACTTAAAGGCTTCTGATAAATGGCAAGGACCGCAGGTTGTGCTGCCAGCTTCTTCAAAAGCTGCTTCACCGTACTCATGTTTAGATAATTGATACTGGGTTGCAGCAAATTCAACGACATCCTGTGCGTGGCACTGGGTGCAGTTTGCATTGGCATCAACACCATTGATACCGTCTGCTCCGTTGGTACCGTTGGTACCATTTGTACCATTGGTACCATTGGTTCCGGCTGGTCCGGCTGGCCCAATTGGTCCTTCCTTGGTGCAGGATGTGATCAGCAGCCCGGCACCGATTGCAAGAATAAATAAGAGTTTTTTCATACTTGTTGTTTTAGTTGTTTGTTAGGGTTTGTAAATGAAGTACTTATGTTATTTTAAGATTTACTATTTCAAACTATTTTTGCACCTTTAATTGCATACAAATATGTACTTATATCTGTTCATTATTGTTTATTGAGCATTGATATATTCTCTAGTCTGGAAAGTAATAATCCGTGTTTTGGTTGATATAAATCAATAACAAAATGACATATGAATATTATTGAATGCATCTACATATGAGTTATGTATTGATGCGAATTCAGTTTGTTAAACTTTTGCTATTTCTTCCTCTTCGTCTTCAACTTTCTTTTTTGAAGACTTTTTAATCATTACCAATTGCACGACTGCATATACATAATGTCCCCAGACTCCCACTAACATGATGATAAGTGTGATGATCATCCAAAGTGGAGCGATAGGTGTCCAGAGTTCCCTCGAAGGTCGGTCAGGGCTTATTAGATGTTTTTGTAACCCCCATCCAATATTGGATTGAACTTTTACATATCCATAAACTTCGTGTTCATCTATGGAGGCAATAACAATTAGGTTACCCAGTGTATCACCAATAATATCCAAAGGGAATTCAGCAGTTCCAACCCCTGTTGAATCCAGCGAAATATCGGCAACTTTCAGGACACTGAGCATCTTTTGTACTCCAACAGCCAGGTCAATCGGACCAAGTGGTGTAACAGTACCGTCAGCATTGTATTGAGAGCCTTCAACTTTCACATATTTAATGGAATCTTCTTCATAAAATGATAACACCAGTTTGCTAGGTTTCAAGGCAAATTCACCGTCAGACCCTTCATAGTTTTTTATTCCGGCAAATACAGCCTTAAAATTGATCATTTGTTCTTCATTCCTCGGAAATTGGTTCAAGGCTGGAACTTTCATGATTGCAGTGCCCCTAAGGTCAGTCTTTACAGTTCCCAATTCAATATCACTTTCTGTTCCTGCTACAGAAAATAAAACAGGAGCATTGGCCAGGTTTGTTGCACCGGTTTCATGTTTGACACTGATCTGCACTTTCAACAGGATACTATCATTTGATGTGCTGGTGCAAATAAAACTCATGGCTGTTGCAAACGGCCCTGTCTCCTTTTCTGCATTCTGAGCGGTCGCTTGTATTAAAGCAACTTTCATAAGCAGGAAAATGATCACTATAGAGTATTTTTTCATGATGTGTTGTATTGAAAAACGGTTACCTCAAATTGATGTCACCTGCTTCTACAGGCTCTTCTTTAAGTTCAGAGACTTGAACGATTGGAATAAACTTGGAAGCAATGGTGAAGAATAGACAGAAGGATGCAACGCCCCCTGCAGTCAATACCCATTCCACCCATGTTGCTGAATAGTGCCTCCATGCTTCCCTGGCATCCTGTATTGGAAGATAAGGAGATTCAAGGGTTGGTACTACAATCAGGTAACGGTTCATCCATAATGCAAGAATTACGATGACTGCAGTTATGGTAATATTGTTGATGGTCCTGAGTTTTTTAAACCCTACAACGATAAGAGGTAACAATACACCTAAATAATTTGAGAAAATGAAGAAGAAATAATAATCCCTGAAAAGGATCTTGATCAGTAATTCGTCATTTTTTTCCGAACCATACCATTTTGTAAGATATTCACTGAAGGTAAAATACCCGAAGAAAGCAGCGAGTACCAGCATGATGACACCAACATTGATAAAATGTTTCAGTGTGATATGATTTTCAAGGTGATAAACTTTTCGAAAAATATACATGGCAACAATGAGTACTCCGGATCCCGAATAAACGGCAGCGATCACAAAGTAAGGGCCAAATATGGTGCTATGCCAGCCTGGTTGGAGCGTTACACTAAAGATCCATGCTAATACAGAATAAACGATGATAGCAATAGCAATAACCATAGCGGCCATAATGTCTGTTGCACGCTTAAGGCGGATCTGCTGTTCAGGGGTACCTTCATAACCAAGAGCCAACACTTTATATAGTTTTTTACGCCATTCAGGCAATTTAAGATCCTTATAATCACGTAGTTTGCTTAGATCCCGCAGTAAGGCCAGGTAAAGGAAAATAAAGCAACCGATGATATCAGTGGAAATGGCAATCACATCCCATGTAATAGGTGATTGGATACGTCCGAACAAGATCAGGTTTGGAAGCCTGTCAAGACGGCCAATACAAAGCATGATATAAAGCGGACCGATAAGCAGGGAGATCACTGTGATAAATTCAGCCATCCTGATAATGGGCTTTCTCCATTCTGCATGGAAAAGATGCAGTGCTCCGGAAATGAGTGCCCCGGCATAGCTGATTCCCATAAAGAAGATGAAATTGACAATATAAACACCCCATACCACATTATCCCTCATGCCGGTAACAATGTGGCCCCTGGAAACCTGCCAGTAAAGTGCAAATATACCTGCCAGCACCATAAAAATCAGGAAACCGATCCAGATTTTGCCTTTCAGCCCTGTTCTCTCCAATTGAGGAGCAAATTCCTTAAGCAGTTGATCGGATTGTGTCATTATTTCTCCTCCTCATGTTTTAATTTTTGTACAAACGGAGTTTCATCATACCGTGCTTTAATGTCATCTTCCAGTCCGTCATAACCTCTCTCAACGGGGAATTGCCTGTCGACAGGAGGAAGATAATATACATTGGGCCGGGTGCCCAGGTTTTCCAGGTACTGGTATCCTGACCTGTCGCGGATAAGTTCACTGAACTTATAGGTTTCTACTCCATTGGTTACCACATCTTCGTCGATGTCACCAAAATAGATAACACCCATTGGGCAAGCAGATGCACAGTAAGGGAGTTTGCCTTCCCTGGCGAGATCCGGGCAAAAATCACATTTGGAAACGGTGCCTTCAACTCCGGGAACACTTTTTTCAGGTGAATAGACCTGGTCAGATTCAAACGCCTCTTCATGATTCCATGCGAAAATCCTTGTTGAATAAGGGCAGCCTGTCATGCAGAATTTACATCCAATGCAGCGTTCATTATCAATCAGAACAATACCATCTGTTCGTTTATAAGTGGCCCCAACGGGACAAACACTTACACACTGGGGGTTATCGCAATGATAACATGGTTTTGGGAACCAGTATGGTGCAGTTTTTTCTGAGTCCTGCATAAGGTACACCTTCATGAACTCCTGGCCTTTCGGCAGGTTGTGCCCTTTCTGGCATTCCTCAACACATTTCCTGGCATTCTTGCACTTGGCCAGATCGATCACCATGACGAATTTCCTCCCGGGAATCCCTTCATGCGATTCTTTGATTCCTACAGGAGCCATGGAAAGATAGTTTTTATCTACTTCCATAACTTCGCCATTGGTGGTTAATACCTTGATTTTTTCGCCTGATTCGTGTGCCTGGCTGTTACTGGTTGCTATAATCGCACCAGTTGCCACTGTTCCGGCACCCGCCAGAAGTCCCAGCTTTAGGAATCTTCGGCGTGAATTATTATCCTGGTTCTGATCTTCGTTCATGGTAGATTTACATTAAGTTACTGTTAATACTGCATGGATGACACTGATTCCCAGGTATTAATAAACAGTGAATCAATGAGGCTCATGGAACCCATTAATCATGCTTTTGAAGTTGCTTACGAAGGTTGCTCCGATTGTACAGAAATATACATGAACAAACATGAAGAAGGAAAGAAAGAATCCAATAATAACATGGATAAAATCATTTACCTTCAAACCTCCGCCTCCCATGATTTTGGTTAAAAGTAATTCCGGGTAAAGGTATGCCCAACCGGTGATGATTACGATTGGCACCATTATATACATAGCTCCAACATAGGTAAACTGTTGCAGAGGATTGAATTTCCGTTCTTTAATCACAGGGAATGGAGGGTTCTCATGCTTGAAAATGCCCATCGTATAATACACGAATTGCTTTTTCAGTCGGTCAAACAATCCTTTAAAAGTCATTTTATAGTATCGCCCATTAGGAGTAACAATGTTACCAATGAGAAACAGCAGGTAATTTGCCGTTAAAATCATTCCGGCAATATTGTGAAATGACACGGCAATATCAAACCTGATCAGGTTGAAATTAGGGCTGGAATACTGCATACTGACACCTGTAATTATTAAACATAATATCAGGATTGCATTGATTCCATGCCAAAGCCTAAGCCATAAAGGGTATAAATAGAGTTTCTCAGCCATTATTTTTTCCTTTTTAAAATTCGTAAACTGGCATGTATGATTATACCTGCCACTACTATGGCAAACATTGCCATACTTAGTATTCCAAGGTAAAAGTTGCGGTTAGCCCCAATTACATAGGACTCATTCATAATAACTCCGTTATAAAAACCTGTTTTGCTTCGGTTTTCCTTGACACTGAATTTATAAAGCGATGCCATCAGTATGGAGTTGGTTGAATGACATTCAACACATCTCTTGACAGCCTTTGATTTCGGTTGAATATTATGAGAAACCAGGAGAGAGTCACTGGTCCTGGCATGACATTCTATACAGCGTATGCTGGTAAAATGCAAGGCTTGATTTGGAAGCCAGTCATGTTTCTTGATGATGTTTGGGTTTACCTTCGTAGTGAGCAGCTGATATTCATTTATATCGCCATGACAATTAAGACAGATGGCATTATCATAAGCAACGATATCTTTAATCTTTTCTTCAGTACGTGCACTAATTTTATAGGTATGCGGATTGTGGCACATCCAACAGGTGAAATCTTCACTATGTTTCGTTGAATGCATACTGGCAAGGAATTCCTCCTCGATCTGCATAAATTTGAACTTTTCATAGGCAGGGTCGTCACCATGACAATCGTTACAGGCATAAGGCGTTTCCATTCTTAGCCTGCCGGGATGAGGAAAAGTGTCATAATCTTCTGCATGGCAATCGGTGCACTTAAACTGCCTGTGATTCGATTCATAGAAAAGGTCCCGGTTAACAATGGCCTCACTATACATCCTCCTGAATACAACTTGCCCTGATTCCGGATTATCATAGGAATACTTGGATTGGCCGTGGCATTTCAGGCAGTTCTCGTTTGATTCTGCATTTTTGAATTCTTTCCTGGTCTTATCATCCAGTTTAAAAGCAGACATAAAAAATACCAGAATGCAAATTACTGATACTTTCAATAAAGCCTTAGATGAGTTAAAGTAGCTGTTGTCCATAATTCTTATTTAGACTAATGTTCAATTGGGCAGTTCCATAAAGAGAATTGGGTGTTTCCCTCATTTGTGAAACACCCAATTCTCTATGTCTGGTTGAATTACTTCTTCATTGTCCGTATGTAGGCAACAAGAGACCAACGATCGGCTTCGTCAGGAATTTTCTTTTCATAACTGGGCATTTCATCCCTGCCAATAATTGATTTGTAGTACAGTTCACCATCAGTACCTTTTTGGAAATCGGCACTTGAAAAATCACCACATGAGGTTTTTAATCCGGCAGCTTTTGGTCCATCACCTACTCCCTTGGAACCATGGCATGACTTGCAATGCTTGGCATATAATTCTTTACCGGTAGCAACATCGCCTTTACCTTTCATAGTTTTGTACTTGGCCGGGATTTCCCATGGTCCTGCCTTTTTCTGAGCCATCACGCTGTTAGCGAAG
Organism: Bacteroidales bacterium; assembly: GCA_016707785.1. Taxonomy (NCBI): domain Bacteria; kingdom Pseudomonadati; phylum Bacteroidota; class Bacteroidia; order Bacteroidales; species Bacteroidales bacterium. The sequence continues at coordinate 95,752 of JADJGZ010000010.1, forward strand.
ACGAATAGGAAAGCAGCAACAATCATTGCTGACAGACTGATCATTCTTTTTGTTTTCATATTAAATGGTTTTTAAAGTTGTCAAAAAAAATTACAATTATCATTCCAAAATTAGAAATTCCATAAACGGGTAACATTCAATCCAATAAGGAATTGCTGATTGAAGAAATCATTTTGATTCAGCATCATGATTTCTTGCGGAAGTATCCCCTGGGAAGTTCCAAAATAGATGTGAAATGCATGGGTACTGGTTGCAATCTCTGCTCCAATGCAGAAACTGGGTTTTGGTGGATTGACAAAATCTTTATATTCTGCTATGCCCTTTATCTGCAGAGGGTAGTCAACAGTGGCCATGAAAGAAGTCTGAGGACTGATTTTATAGCGGATCCCTGCTGAGATACCAATTTTATCATGTTCCCAGGCAACTGCATCACCTACTTCTGAATTAACGGTATCAACCATAAACCAGTTGTAATGGGTAAAACTTGGAGCAACCTGCATTGAAAGGTGATTGCCAAATCTCCTGGTAATGATCAACTGACTAAAATAGGATAAGCGGTCGCTAAATCCAAAATCTTTTCCTACACTTATCGTGTCATCGCTCTTGTATTGACAATCGATCTGCATATTGCCATACAAGGTTAGAGAAACAGGAACACTGTTGGAGCGGGTTTGCTGAAGGATGTTGTATTTTACCTGGAAATCCTGGGCTTTCTTGTATTTTGTTGCACCCCATCCTACCATCACATTTTTCAATACGGTGTAATTGAGACCGAGCCTAATGTTTGATGCACCCCAGATTCCGTAGAGATTGGAAATTCCATCCTCTGCAGTTCCAAACCTGTGCTGAATAATAAATTCGAGTGTATTCTTCTGCTGCATGTTGGCAGTTTGCTGATCAAAAAGCAGCCCACTTTCAAATGCAGGTTTTGATGGACGGTTATCAGGCCCTGTTTCTTCTTCAGTAGCATCCTGTGCAAAGGAAACAGCCTGAATCATTAACGCAACTGCCAGTAAGAGGCTATAAATAAATTTCATAGGAATGATATTTTGTTTCATTGAAAGTATCGTTAAATAAACCGGTTCCACTAATTAATCATTTTTTGCTCCTTTGAGTATCCATCGCTGTATTAGCTTTAGTTCAGCTGAACTGCAATAACTTTTCATACTTCCACCTGGTTTACAGGACTGGTATAACACACTGTTGTCAATATCTTTAGCAACAACAAATCCATTCATTAGTGAAGCATACGCTTTGCTAGGCCTAAGATCAGGAGGTGTAGAGCCTTTGTGGCAAATCTCGCACTTGTTTGAGAAGAATGGAAGCAGATCTTGTGAAAAACTGATGGTATCAACAGTAACAATAGTGGTGTCGTTATTTGTAGTGTCAGTATTGCCTGTTGTATCAATGGGCGCCTCTGGCTCCGGGGGAATTACATAATAGTTGTATTCGCAGGATGCCAGCATTATCAAACCGATAAATGCAAGCAGCAGGATTTTTGGTGTAATGTTTTTCATATTATTCAAGGTTAATTATTTAGCTTTTTGCTCGGAAAGTGTGTATGTTCTTAAATATGTAGTTTCCTATATTTGACGAGACAAAAAAACATCTTTTATCAAAACGGCTTACGAACGAAGGTATGATTTATTAGTTGAAAATATCTATTATTTATCAATCTACATATTGATATTTATCATTATTTTTGTGGGAGAATGATGGTCGGAAAAAATAAATGGATTGCTTCCATCTTAGATGTTTTTATAAGCAATTGATAGTCAAGTAATTCATCAATATATTACGGGTTCATCCTCAATCAATCAAAAATGAATAATAGAATAGGTGCACATTCGGGTTGCAATTCTTGTGGAGAACGAGCAGATATTTTTGATTGTCTCTGTCAAGCTGAATTGGCAAATATTGATGAAAAAAGGATTGAAATAAATTTCAAAGCGGGAGAACTTATTTTTAAACAGGGGACCCCAAATTTGCATTTTCTATGTCTTACCAGTGGTATGGTAAAACTTTATATTGAGGGATTTGACAGTAAGAATCTTATTCTGGGCATTGTTAAACCTATTGAATATATTCTTGGACCTGGTATTTATGTAGATTCCAAACACCACTATTCAGCCATGGCTATTGAAGATTCTACAGCATGCCTGGTTGAGACAAGTGTTTTTAAAAATTTGATTAGAACCAATCCAGACTTTGCGGAAGCATTTATCAGGAAAGTCAGCTTATTATCTATCATGAATTTTGAGCAGGTGATCAGTCTTACCCAAAAACAAATGCCTGGCAGAATCGCTGACGTGATCATTTACCTGAAAGATAGGGTTTATGAATCCAATCCATTCACTACCACTTTGTCAAGGCAGGATCTTGCCGACATGTCAGGAATGTCAAAGGAAAGCGCAATTCGTATTCTCAAGGAATTCAAGGATGAAGATATTATCAGGGTAGATGGGAACCATATTGAAGTTATCAATGAAGAACAGTTGCATAAGATCAGTCAAACGGGATAACCATTCTTATTTAAGCACTTTCCTTACTTTATTGAATGTTTCACTTACGCAATGATTCTCCTGAGGATATTTATAAATTTGTCGTTTTCCTGAAGGCATGAAGCAGAGTACTCCATTACGTTCAATCCTTACCCGAACAATCCTCCTTGTTTCTTTCATCAGTTTATTTACTGATATTGCCAGTGAAATGTTATATCCGGTTATGCCGGTTTACCTTCAATCCATTGGTTTCTCCGTTCTGCTTATCGGTATCCTTGAAGGTTTGGCAGAAGCAACAGCTGGTCTGAGCAAAGGATATTTCGGAAACTATTCTGATAAAATATCCCGAAGAGTACCTTTTGTACAATGGGGATATACTTTGTCTGCCATTTCAAAACCAATGATGGCTGCTTTCGTTTTTCCATTGTGGATATTCCTGGCAAGGACTGTTGACCGTCTTGGAAAAGGCATCCGGACAGGAGCCAGGGATGCAATATTGAGCAGTGAAACAACTCCTGAGCATAAAGGTAAAGTCTTTGGATTTCATCGGGCTTTGGATACAGTTGGTGCTGCACTTGGGCCTTTTGCGGCACTGATTTACCTGCATTACTATCCGGGAGAATATCGCTGGTTGTTCATTATTGCTGTGATTCCTGGAATTATAGCCATTTTACTTACCTTCCTGTTGAAAGAAAAACAGCTGGATACCCCCTCTAAAAAATCTCCAGGCTTCTTCTCCTATTTTTCTTATTGGAAAGAGGCGAGTAAATACTATAAATTACTGGTTTCAGGCCTTTTGATGTTTACATTATTTAATAGTTCAGATGCTTTTCTCCTGCTGGGTGTAAAACATCAGGGATATGATGACCAGACTATGATCGGCCTTTATATTTTTTATAACCTGATTTATGCTTTATTATCCTTCCCTTTAGGGATATTGGCAGATAAAATTGGGTTGCACAGAATGCTCGTTGCCGGTTTAATGATATTTTCTCTCGTATACTTCTTTATGGGGTTTGCAACATCTATTACGGAATTATTGTTGCTTTTTGGAGGATATGCCATTTATGCTGCCTCTACCGAAGGGATTTCAAAAGCTATAATCAGCAATGTAGCTGCATCCAATAAAACGGCTACAGCTATTGGCTTTTATACAAGTTTTGCAAGTATTTTTACCATGCTGGCTAGCAGTCTGGCTGGGATCATATGGTTTAGCCTTGGGCCATCCTGGATGTTTATCATTTCTGGTTCAGGGGTTGTGCTTATTTCAATATACCTTCTGATTATAGGTAAAAAGATGAAGGTTATACCTATATAATAAAATATTTACTTTCCTGTTGCAGTTTCTTGAGAACTAACTTCTCAACTTAGGGTTTTATGTACATTGATTATATGGATCATCAATTGTAAGTTTGCAAAGATGAAAATAATGCGAATTCTCTTAATCTACTTATTTCTTGCTGTTTCGTGTGGATTATCAGCACAGAAACCAATTCCCACAGACTATTTTTCCTCTCCTTTAGGGATTGATCTATCTGTTACCGGCACATTCGGAGAGATCCGTCCTAACCATTTTCATTCAGGAATCGATTTCCAGGTGCAGAGGAAAGAGGGCCTTCCGGTTTATGCTGTAGCAGATGGATGGGTTTCAAGAATAAAAATATCACCGGTCGGGTTTGGTAATGCATTGTATATTGACCATCCAAATGGTTATACCTCTGTATATGGACACCTTTTTGACTATAATGACACGATACGTAAATACGCGCATTTAAAGCAGTACTTACTTAAATCATTTGAGGTTGACTTATTTCCAGCTACTAAAAAGGACTCCATTTTTGTCAGCAAAGGTCAGTTGATCGGATATGCCGGTAATTCAGGGAGTTCCTTTGGTGCTCACCTACATTTTGAATTAAGGAATACAAAAACTGAAAGGGTCATCAATCCCCTGTTATTTGGGCTTAGTTGTAAGGACCTTTATCCACCTTATATTGACCTCATTACCCTTTCACCGGTTAATGAACAAAGCACAATTGAAGGATCATTGTTGTCAACTAAGTTCAATGTGAAAAAAAATGAACCTGGGGAATACCGGCTAGCTGCGGGTGACACTCTGAAGGCCTGGGGTCTTCTTGAACTTGGAATTGAAGCATATGATTTTCTATATAGTAAAACCGACCGGAATGGTTGGTATTCTATGACGGTTTTCATGGATAAAGGAACGTTGTTTTCGATGCAGGTCGATAGCTTTGCCTTCACAGAATCCAGGTATGTAAATGCGAGCATTGATTATTCCAGGAATTATAAAAATGGAAACAGGTTGCTTGAGACAAGAAAGTTACCAGGAAATGAATTGTTGATGCATTCAGTTTCTGAAAAGAATGGTGTACTGATCTTAACCGATTCCCTGGTCCATGAAATGGTGGTTGTTGTTACAGATTTTGAGGGGCATAAAACTGTATTAAGGTGGTGGATTCAAAGCAGCTTGCCGCAGCAGATGGTTCAGGTACCGGAACTTATACAGGCTGACACAATAGTGAAGTTCACTATAAGCAAAACCAATGAATTTATAACTCCTGAAATTAAAGTTCTCCTTCCAAAGGGGAGTTTATATGATCAATGCCAGTTTGAATATCGAAAGTCAGCTGCCAGAAAAGGATATTTTTCTGAACTCCATAGTTTGCATAATCCTGAAATCCCCCTTCATAAGAAAATGAAAATTTCCATTAAGGCCGACAAACTTCCTGTTCGTTTGCGTTCCAAAGCTTTGCTCGCAAGGATTGACAGGGAAGGCGGAAGACATCCTGCAGGAGGGAGTTATGAGAATGGGTATGTAAGTACAGACTCCTATTTCTTTGATTCCTATGCCATAGTAGTGGATAGTATTCCTCCTTCATTAAAAATCATTCATGATAAATCGAAAAGTCGTAATACGTTGAAATTCAGGGTTTCAGATAATTTTTCGGGCATCAGTGATTACAAAGGTGAGATTAATGATGAATGGGCTTTAGTAGAATGGGATCCAAAGAACAAGTTAATGATTTATCGTTTTGATGAAAAGGTTCAAACCGGAAAAAACAACTTCAGGCTGGAAGTATGGGATGAGAAGGGAAACAAGGCATCTGCTTCAACTTCATTCATTGGTAAATAGATTTTTTAGTTTTAAAAAAGAGGTGTTTTACTGTCTTATTTCAAATTTTGCAGATTTTATGACTATTCATAGTAAATTCGTGTTAATTTTACCTTTCCAAAAATGATTTGTTTAACCATAAAATTTCAAGATTATGCCTTTTGAACTTCCAAAACTACCATATGCCCCGGATGCATTGGAGCCATTTATTAGCGCCAAGACGATTGAATTTCATTATGGTAAGCATCATCAAACTTATGTGACCAAACTTAATGGAATGATTCCAGGCACTCAGTTTGAAGAAGCTAAACTTGAAGATATAGTTTGCCAGGCCACCGGCGGTATTTTTAATAATGGAGCTCAGGTCTGGAATCATACATTTTTCTGGGAAAGCTTCTCAGCCAGGAGAGATACTGCACCGCAGGGAGATTTATTAGCCCTCATTGAACGGGACTTTGGTTCTTTTGACGAATTCAAAGCAAAGTTTGCGGATGCAGCCATTAACCTTTTTGGTTCAGGATGGGCTTGGTTTACCATGAAACCTGATAATTCCCTCGCAATTGTTCAAACAGGTAATGCAGGCAATCCAATGCGTGAAGGCCAGGTGCCATTACTTACCTGTGATGTTTGGGAACATGCCTATTACCTCGATTATCAAAACCGCAGGCCGGATTACCTCAATGCATTCTGGAGCCTTGTAGATTGGGACATCGTAGCTTCCCGTCTGCCTTAAAAAATATTTTTTATGCAGGAAGCCGGCTGATCTCGTAGCCGGCTTTTTTTATGTTTTCAATTACCTGGTCACTTATATCTTCATTCGCTTCAATTTCAAGAACCTTGTCAATACTGTTAAGATCAACATTCCAGGATTTAATCTCATTAATATTGCTGAGCCATGGAGTGATTGCGTTAACGCAGCCATTGCATTTCAAGCTTGTCCGGAATTTCAAATTTTCCATTGTTTTTTATGGGTTAATGATGAACATCATTTTTGAGTTTTCAAAGATACTATCAACAACTCTGCAACCTGCAATCCTGCCCTTTTAATTCAATTTCGAGTGTGGCATGTTCAATAGAAAGATTCATTAATTCCTCCCTGACCTTATTTTTAAGCGTTTCTGTATCAGATAAGTTCATTTCAGTGGTTACTTCGATATGTAAGGAAGCTACATGATAGGAACCATCCATGGACCATACATGCAGGTCATGTATCCCGGTTATTTCGGGAATGTTCTTCATTAGCTTCTCTGATATTTCTTTTCCCTGGCTTGAACTTGGGGTTCCCTGGAGCAGGATTCGGAATGTTTTCCTCAAACTGCCAAATAATCTGTACAGTATAAACAGGGTAACTGCCACTGATAAAATGGGATCCAGGATAGGGAGATGGACAAAATGCAATAAGATTGAGACCAGCAGAACGGCGACCCAACCTAACACATCTTCCAGTAAGTGCAGGGATATAACCTGTTCGTTCCGGCTCTGGCCTTTCTTTACCTTGAACATGGCAATTCCATTGACGATGATGCCCATTATTGCCAGTAACAGCATTCCGGTCTCCTCAACTTCCTGTGGCGCAAATATTCTGGGAATCGCTTGCACCAGTATAATGCACGATCCTGATAACAATACCAGTGAGTTTATCAGAGCTCCCAGGACAGAGAAGCGCCTGTAACCAAATGAGTAATTTAAATCACGTTTCTTCCTTGACACCCTTTGAAAATACCAGGCAATTCCAATGGCTATTGTATCTCCGGCATCATGCAAGGCATCTGAAAGTACAGCAATGCTATTAGTCATAATGCCACCAACCACTTCTATAACGGCAAATAGTGCATTGAGCCAAAGCGCTGTCTTCAGATTCTTCTCGGAAGAATGATGATCATGTATATGTTGATGAGACATGAATTCAGGATTTCATTGAGTGGAAAACCGCATATTAGTACTCTGGTGATTATTTAACAAGTGCCATCGTTCTCAATCTCAGGCTATTGGTAACAACTGAGACGGAACTCAGGGCCATGGCGGCTCCTGCAATCATTGGATTTAGCAGGTGACCTGTGAAGGAGTATAATAATCCGGCAGCCAGAGGAATCATAATGAGGTTGTAAATAAATGCCCAGAACAGATTCTGCTGGATAACCCTTAATAGGGCATTAGATAAAGTCAATGATTTCAATACCAGTTCCAGGTCCGATTTCAATAATATAAAAGAAGCACTCTCCAGAGCAATATCGGAACCACTTCCCATGGCTATTCCCAGGTCGGCCTGAGCAAGAGCATAAGCATCATTGATTCCATCACCAACCATTGCAACTATTTTACCCTGAGCTTGCAAATCTTTAACAAGTTGCCCTTTTTGATCAGGCAGAATTTGTGAATATACTTTGTCTATCCCCACTTCAGATGCAATTGCCCTGGCTGTGGAATCAGAGTCGCCACTCACCATTATTGTTTCAATGCCATTTTTTTTGAGAGCTCTGATCATTTCAGGAGCATTTGACCTGATTTCATCTGAAAGGACTATCTCTGCGAGCCATTCTTCACCTTTTGTAAAGTATACTGAGGTTTTCCCATCCTCCTGTGAATTATCTTTCAGTATTAAATTACACTCCTTTTCTATCCATTTTTTATTGCCTGCCCGCCATATTTGATTCTTGATAGTACAACTTACCCCTCTGCCTGCTTCTTCACTAAAACCTGTAATTTCGTCAATGAAGTCTGGACTGAAAGATGCAATGTTACTAATATAGGAGTAAATCGCCACTGCCAAAGGGTGGTTCGATTTTGATTCCAGGGCATATAATGCATTCCATTCCAGTTTTGAAGGAGCAATTTGCCAGATAATATTATTCACCACTGGTTTTCCTTGCGTAAGAGTTCCTGTTTTATCCAAAAGAATCACATTTACTTTTCTGGCTGTTTCGAGGGCTGCAGCATTCCTGATCAGTATTCCCTCTGAAGCACCTCTGCCAATTCCGGCAATGAGTGCTGTAGGTGTGGCCAATCCCAAAGCGCATGGACATGCAATGATGAGAACACTAATTGAAGTAACTACTGCCTGCCCCAGGGTTCCCAATATCATCCAGCTTAGGAAAGTTATCGCTGCAATCAGGAATACACCCGGCACAAATACTTGTGTGATTTTATCAACCAGTTTTTGAATGGGTGGTTTCGAGGATTGTGCCTCATCCACCAGGCGAATTATATTGGAGAGCAAGGTATCATTACCCGATTTTTCAGATATAACAGTGAGTAAGCCATTGCTGTTGATGGTGCCTGAAAAGACCTTTTGTCCTTTTTCTTTAAGCACTGGCATCGCTTCTCCGGTGATACTACTCTCATCTACCAGGGATTCTCCTTCAGAAACCATTCCATCTACAGGGATCCTATCTCCCGGTTTCACAATTACTTTATCACCTGGAAGAATCATTGAATACGGAAGATCAAAAAATTCACCCTCACGTTCGATAGTTACCACTTTCGGTTGGAGTCCGGTGAGTTTATGCATAGCTGAAGAGGCTGTTCTTTTGGCTTTATCCTCAAGAAACCTTCCAATCAGGATGAAAGAAATGATCATCACAGCGGATTCATAATATACCTCTGGTTGGATTTTGTGTGATACCAGGAAAGCCGGGAAAAAAGTGTTGAATACACTAAACAAAAAAGCAACCCCTGTTCCGGTTGCAACCAGGGAATCCATACTGAAAATCCCATGCCTGGCTTGTCTGAACGCGGATGTATAGAAATCGGATCCGGAATAGAGTATAACAGGCAATGAAAGGATTAAAAGAATAATATCCTGATATTGGAAAGTGTGATGGAAAAACATGGAAATAATAAAAACAGGCAAACTGAAAATTAAAGCAATCAATAATTTTCTCTTTAAAATTTCAAATCGCAGTCGCTCTATTTCTTCGAGTTTTTCTGACTTGTTTTCTTCTTCTATCAGTAAGTCGTATCCTATTGATTTTACTTTCTCTTTGATTTCAGGTAAACCAATGGCAGTAGAATTGTATTCCAGTCTGAGAGTTTTATTCCCATAATTGACGGATGCGGATACCACTCCTTCAGTAGACTCCAATAACGATTGTACACTACCTGCGCATGCTGCGCAAGCAAGCCCTAAAACGGGAACTGATATTTTGGTTACATCTGTCACTTTTTATCTTTACTATATAACAGTTTTAAGATCAAAATGATTACATCAATGGATTTACTGACCTTATTGTATTTCTATGTTTCATTTAAAACCGGAAGTTCACTTATTGCTTAAATGTTTTATATAATGTGATGGTGGATACGTTCTTTAAAGTTATTAGTTTCAATCACTCTGAAGAGGGACTTACAACATGAAACGAACAAAAGTCCCCAGGGGAAGTCGTTTTTGAAAAGAATCTATTAAAAATAACTCCCCGATTTCCTTGTCCCTGAAAAGTTTGAAATAAGAGTTTACCAGGTTATCGGCGACAATGGCAGAAAAGCCTATGGAATACATGTTCAGGATGAGGAAACTATTATCTTCTTCCAGCAAATTACTGCAATGCATTACCATTTCGTTGATCTGTTCATCAAGGATCCATTTTTCTCCATCTGCACCTCGTCCATAAGCTGGCGGATCAAGTATGATTCCCTGGTACTTGCTGCCTCTTCTTACCTCCCTTTTTACAAATTTCAGAGCGTCTTCCACTATCCATCGAATGTCGGATAAATTACTGCCTTCCATGTTTTCCCGAGCCCAGGTAATAACGGGCTTCACTGAATCCACATGGTAAACATCAGCCCCTGAAGCACGTGCAGCCAGGGAGGCTCCTCCGGTGTAGGCAAACAGATTCAGGACTTTAGACTGTTGTTTCTGATTGGTTTTCAGGAAATCATAGATGTAATCCCAGTTTTCAGCCTGTTCTGGAAAAACACCAATATGCCGGAATGAAGTTAATCCCAGTCTCATATTAATATCCAGTCCTGCATGAGAGTAACGTATCCACCATTGTTCAGGCATCCCTTTCTTCAGAATCCATTTTCCTTTTTCAGGGTCGTTTTTTTCAATTCTGAATTCAGCATTTGACATTTTATCCCATTCGGTTTCACTTAGCGACTGGTTCCAGATGGCCTGTGGCTCAGGCCTTGCCAGGCAGTACTTGCCAAACCGTTCAAGTTTCCTGAAATTACCTGAGTCAATTAACTCATAGTCTTTCCAATATAATGGAGTTAAAAGTTTCATAAATACAATGGTTGGCGCTTGCGATTATTATACTTGAAAATCTGTGCTTTTTTAATTTTATTTCACTGGAAGGCCTGGTGGCGTCTCAATTGTCAATTTCATAGACATGAAACCGTTAAACTTGAGTAATAAACCAGTATTTCGATGCAAAAGTATTCAATAGTTAGCATATCAGTGTGCTGAACTAAACCAAAATTCCAACCATAAGGTGTTACTGGTTCCGGGAATACAAAAAAGAAGAGCTGTCAATACAGGCAGCTCTTCTTTAAAAATATTAATGATATTTACAGCAGACTCAGATTAGAGCCGGCCATCAACCATGCCCTTTTCTACGACTCCTTTTATGTCGAAGAAAACAGTGTTGGGTTTCTTAAATTTATCGAATGACATTTCCCTGAATTCATTATGAGAAACAGCAAAAACAATGGCATCATAAGGCTGGACATTGTCAAGTGAGGGGATCATATCAACACCATATTCGTGTTTAACTTCATCGGCATTAGCCCAGGGATCAAATACATCTACCTGGCATGCGAAGTCCTGAAGTTCATTGATGACATCAATAACCCTGGAATTGCGAATATCCGGGCAGTTTTCCTTAAACGTAATCCCTAATACCAGGATTCTGCTTCCGGCGATAGTATGCCCTTTCTGGATCATAAGTTTAATTGTCCTGTTGGCAGCATAGATTCCCATATTATCGTTGAGGCGACGTCCGGCCAGGATAATTTCAGGATTATACCCGACTTCCTGTGCTTTATGAGTGAGGTAATAAGGGTCAACTCCTATGCAATGGCCACCAACCAGGCCCGGGGTAAACGGAAGGAAGTTCCATTTAGTGCCTGCAGCCTGCAGGACTTCATGAGTGTCGATTCCAAGTTTATTGAATATCAGTGCCAGTTCATTGACAAAAGCGATATTGATATCTCTTTGAGAGTTTTCAATAACTTTTGCAGCTTCTGCTACTTTAATGCTTGATGCGATATGGGTTCCTGCAATAATGATGGATTTATAAAGGTCATCTACTTTCTTAGCTACTTCTGGTGTAGAACCTGAAGTAACTTTCTTGATTTTTATCAGGGTGTGAACCTTATCTCCCGGGTTGATTCTTTCAGGAGAATAACCGCAATAGAAATCAGTATTAAATTTTAGTCCGCTGAATTTTTCCAGGACAGGGACACATTCTTCTTCTGTTGCACCTGGATAGACTGTGGATTCATAGATTACTATATCATTCTTTTTCAGTACTTTACCAACTGTTTCTGAAGCTTTTATAAGTGGTGTAAGGTCAGGCCTTTTAAACCTGTCGATAGGAGTAGGAACGGTAACAATAAAGTAATTGCATTGACGCAAATCTTCGAGGTTATGGGTATAAACCAGGTGTTTGGCTGATTTCAGGTCATCAGAAGAGGTTTCAAGGGTGTGATCTACACCACTTTCCAATTCCTTTATTCGTTTTACATTAATATCAAATCCAACAACGGGAAGTTTTTTGCCAAATTCAACTGCTAATGGAAGTCCGACATAGCCAAGACCAATGATTGCAATTTTAATATCACTCATATTCTGAATTATTGATTAGATGTTATAATGTATTTAAGTTATCTGCTTATTTATTTCCTTAACATGGAAATGGTAACTAGATTTCTCCTTCTTTTATTTGATTTATTATCCTTTTCTGGAAATTTTGAGGACTTAGATTGAAATTTTCAGGAAACCTGGCAGTTTTATCAGCGTAAAATGCTTCAATCATTTCCATGTCCTTTTCAAAATCTCCGGTTACCATAATAATGGGACCCAAGCCTCCTATTTTTTTCTTATAATCCAGAAATCCCAGAACTATTGGCACATTTGCATGGAGTGCTATTGTGTAAAACCCTTTTTTCCAGTTTCTGTTCAGGCTCCTTGTTCCTTCTGGTGTCACAGTCAGGATTAATTCATTCCTTTCTTTGAAAAGTTCAGTGATCTGAAGAATTATATTCGTGCTTTTTCCCCTGTCCACTGGTATCCCACCTATCTTTCTTACAATAGTGCCCAAAGGGAAAAAGAAAGCTTCCTTTTTGATAAGGTATTTTGATTTAAGTCCAAGAACATTGAACCCAAGCCAGCCAATAAAAAAGTCCCAATTACTGGTATGGGGTGCCATTACAACGATGCATTTTTTTAAGGAGGACGGCATGGAACCGGAAATTTTCCAGCCTGCCATTTTTAGTATTATGTGTGAAATAGAAAAACTCATGATGGGTTGCCTGATAGATTTGATGATTTTAATTCTGAGGGGAAACCTTCCGGAACATAGTTTTCCAAAGAGCAGCAGCAAGCCTGGGCAAAGGATATACCGGTCCCAATAATCTCCATCCAGTCATTTTCTCCCAAAGCCTTTATATTGTGAAGGTTGATCATTTTTTTTAACAAGGAATATAAAATGCCTGCATTTAGATTGTCACCCGCCCCTATAGTTGAAACTGGTGTAATGGGAGGTACTGAATAGCTCCGGGTCGTACCAGGTAAACATAAGGTAATGTCTTTTTTCCCGGCACTAATTATAAGGATCGGGCAGTATTTGCCTATAATCTCATACACTTTCTCTGGCTCAGAATACCCAAAAATATGCAAAAAATCCTCATCAGAGCCTTTAACAATTTGAGAGTATGATATATTTTCCATTACCATATCCCTAATCTTTGAAATTGATTGCAAATGAGATTTCCTGATATTTAAGTCATAATAAATCAAAACTTCTTTTTGCCTGGCTTCTTCCAATACTTTTAGTTTCCATTCTTTTCTGTCGGACCTGATCGCATAACCTGAGCCTAAAATCAAAATATCAGCATTGCTGAACTCAGGAATTGGAAATTCAGTCAATGGAAATGTTGGGTTATGATAGAAACTATAACTTGCATTCTTGTTTTCATCCAGGCTGGCAATAGCAAGAGATGTTCTTCCTGTTGGGTGTTTGATACTCCAGTTGATGCCAATTTTGTTCCTTTCAAGGGCCTTCTCTATAATATTGCCTAATGCATCTTCAAACAATTCTCCAAGGAACTCAACGGATATGCCTGATCTGCTCAATGACACGGCCGCATTAAACATAGAACCTCCAGGTACCGCTTTTACAGGCTGATCATTTTCAAAAACGATATCGATAAGGGATTCCCCTAATGCAAAAATGCGTTTTTTCATAGGATGGACCTTTTATCCATGAGTGTTGTTCAGCATTGATTCCCAGTCTGATGGGGTGGCAGACTTTATATTGTTGCAAAACTCGTCCGGCTAAATTCTTAAATATCTAATTCGAGATTAAGCTGATCGGTAAGAGTTGCCAATTCAGGCGACTTAAGTTTCATCGCATCCAATTTATCCTTATCACTGAGGAATTTCTTGTTTTCAATAATGTGGGTTGATACTATTACCTCCAAAGAAATGAAATCATTCTTTAGCTCCTCCTTTAAAAATGATAACAACAGGTTAAATGAATCATTGACCTCTTTCAACAAAATTGCATTGTCAACAGTCAGAACAATGATGAGATCGTCCTTTAGTTCTGGTTCATGGGCTGTTAAAGCAGTGAATAGCATGGCAGAATCATCATTGATCCTGGCAGCGTACATTGAAAATGCCGAGACAAGTTGTTCTGAAGAAAAAGACTCCTTTTTCCGGAGGGTAATATTTTCTTTTTCAGTTTTTGGAGCTACCTGCGAACCTTGGTTCATGATGCCTTTAATGGAATGCATGGAAGCGGCAGGATATTTTTGTATAGGTTCTTCAGGAAGGGGGACTTTTTCATTTTGTGGTTGAACAGGCTCTTCCACAGAGGTGATTTCAGGTTCAGAAATTGTTTCTGCTTTGACTACCGCAGGCGGGCTGATTGGTTTTTCCTCGATGATTTGAGGAGGGGCTGCAGGTGCAGGGGCCAATTCCCTGGGTGGTGGAGTAGGAGCAACAGTTTGAGAAACAGGAATGGGTATGCTTGCAGGAGGCTGAATGCTTTCGCTGATCATTGCCGGATTGCCTTGCTGACACATCTGGATAAGTGCAATCTCCAGTGTAAGCCGTTTATTATTAGCGGCCCTGTAAGTGAAGTCGCACTTATTGTTTATTTCCAGGGTGTTGATAAGAAACATAACAGGTGCATTCCTTGCTTGTGAGAGATATTTCTCCTTAACAGATTCACTGGCTTCAATGAGTTTAATGGTTGAACCATCCAGGCACATAAGAAGATTGCGGAGATGTTCGCCCAATCCTGTTATAAAATGCTGTCCTTCAAATCCTTTCTGTATGATCTCGTTGAGAATTAACAGGCATTCTTTATAATTCCCGGCAAGCATATAGTCAGTGATCCTGAAATAGTAATCATAATCCAGAACGTTCAGGTTTTCCAGTACCAATTCCTTTGTAATGGAATGGTCCCCTAGATTCACCATTTGGTCGAATATGGAGAGGGCATCCCTGAGGGCGCCATCAGCTTTCTGAGCAATGAGGTGCAATCCTTCCGGATCTGCTGTCACGGCTTCACAACTGGCAACATATGCAAGATGAGAGGCTATATCCTGTATGGTAATTCGCTTAAAATCAAAGATCTGGCATCTGGAAAGGATGGTTGGAATGATTTTATGTTTTTCAGTGGTAGCCAGAATAAATTTAGCGTATGACGGGGGTTCTTCCAATGTTTTAAGGAATGCATTAAAAGCAGCAGATGACAGCATATGGACCTCGTCGATGATATATACCTTGTATTTACCCATTTGAGGCGGTATTCTGACTTGTTCTACCAGGTTTCTGATATCATCAACAGAGTTGTTGGAAGCAGCATCCAGTTCATGTATATTGAAAGAAGAAGATTCATTGAATGTCTTGCAGGACGTACAGGTATTACAGGGTTCTATAGTGGAAGATGGATTTTCACAGTTGATTGTTTTTGCCAGGATACGCGCACAGGTAGTTTTCCCGACACCCCTTGGCCCGCAAAACAGAAAAGCCTGGGCTAACTGGTTGTTCCTGATGGCATTTTTCAAGGTACTCGTAATGGAGAGTTGTCCAACTACCGTATCAAAAGTAACGGGACGATATTTTCTGGCAGAAACAATGAAATTATCCATAATTCAAATCAATAGACTGTTGAAACATGCATGCACAGGCCTTTTTTAATCACAGCATCTGCCTGTTTGTTGGAATTCCAAAAGTAAGACTTTTCCTCGAAATTGTTGAGCAGAGTAACAATGACCAGGAAAGAAATTCAGAAGGAATCAGCACCTCATATTTATTGCTTTTCTGCTTACAGAGAGTAGTTTCCAATAACAGCAGACATTTTACGTTCATGTTCTGACATCTTTTTTTCGTAATTTCGAAAACTTCTATCTTCCCGCGGTAATATTGTAACACTGAAATTATCCCTCCATGTTTCTTATCCTTGCCAAAAAGAAAACAAGCCGGCTTCATTACATTGCGCATTTGCTCCTGGAGGATTTGCTTGGGATTCCCTTTCAGATAACCCAATCAGAATCAGAGTTTCTTTCCTGGCAAGGTCCCCGGATGACTTATGGCATCCTTATAGAGAATGAATTGTATCTTGCTGCAAACGGTTTACTCTTCGAATCGGGGATTTCAGTAAAAAATGTCAATTATTTTGAATATGAAGGTAAACCAGCCATTTTCCCTGTCTATGAACCTTCTTCCATATTTCCGTTTGATATCTTTTCTGCCTCCTTTTACCTTGTTACAAGATATGAAGAGTATCTGCCACATATAAGGGATGAGCACGGCAGATTCCTGGCAAATGGAAGTGATGCTTTTAAATATGGTTTCCTCAGAATACCAGTTGTAAATACCTGGGCGATAATGTTAGGAAAGATATTATCATTACATTTTCCTGGTATTCAAATCAGGCAGCACAAATACCAGTTCATTCCAACGATTGATATAGATGCTGCGTTTGCCTACAAACATAAAGGAATAACCCGTACTCTCGGAGGCTTCCTCAATTCCTTCAGAAGGAAGGATTACCATGAAATGAAGGACCGGATCAAGGTGTTATTGAACCGGCAACAAGATCCTTTTGATACATTTCGCTACCTCTTCGAATTGCAGGAGAAGTACAAACTGCGGATGCTCTATTTTGTGCTGATGGCTGATTACGGGCCCAGGGACAAGAACCTTCCCGTTAACAACCGAAAATTCCTTCAGCTTCTTAAATTGATCTCGGATTATGCTGAGGTAGGTATACATCCATCCTATGCTTCGGCTTCCAATCCTGAACTTACCGGAATCGAGGTAAATCGGCTGTCAAAGGTTTTGCACAGGGAAATACAGATGAGCAGGCAACATTTTCTGCGACTGGAGTTTCCTGTTACCTATCGAAAACTTGTTAACCTTGATATTACGGATGATTTTACTATGGGTTATGCCGAGCAGCCAGGGTTCAGGGCTTCTATCTGCACCCCATTCTTCTTTTATGATCTCGATCTGGATGTAGAGACTCATCTGAAAATACACCCATTTACAGTAATGGATGGAACGCTGCAGGAGTACCTGAGATTAAGCCCGGAACAAGCCATTGAAGTTCTGACATCTCTTATAAATGAAGTTAAAAAAGTGAATGGGGTTTTCATCCCTCTATGGCATAATCAAACGCTGAATGATCATAAAGAATGGAAAGGATGGCTACATGTATTTGAACTAATGGTCCAACTTGCCAGGCCTTAATTAATTGAAGAATTCGTTATCAATGAAACCAGGTTAATGACCTCCCTATGATTCATTTCCTATCACATGACCAGGTAAATTCTGAGAAATGGGACGAATGCATTCAGCATGCAATCAATGGGAATCTCTATGGATATTCCTGGTTTCTAGACCTTGTATGCCCTGAATGGTGCGCTCTTGTTGAAGATGATTATGTTCGGGTCATGCCATTGCCTGCCTGGAAGAAATTTGGAATAACTTACCTTTTACAACCCTACTTTACTCAGCAACTCGGACTGTATTCCCAACAAGCTCTAAACCAGGAAGTTCTTGATAAGTTTATCCGGAGTATTCCCCGGCGATTCCTTTATATGGATTTTAATCTCAATAAGTTCAATACTATTAACCAGTTCTCTTTAGACTGCTCTCTCCAGGTCAATTATGAATTAGACCTTATACACCCATATGAGAAACTGAAAAGTCAGTACAGTGAAAACTTAAGCAGGAATCTGAAAAAGGCTGAAAAGCATGATCTGACTCTTGTCAGAAGTCTGAAGCCTGAGGTAATCATTGATCTTTTCAGACTAAATAAGGGCTCATCAATAAAGGCACTTAAAGAAGATCAGTATCAATTGCTTTCCAGGTTGATTTATGCTATGATCAGCCGGGGTATCTGCCAGGTTTGGGGTGCCATTGATGAGAATAACCAGGTTGTGGCAGGAATCATCTGGGCATACAGTCATCAGAAAGCTGTTTTTTTGTTTTCTGCTTTGTCAGATTTGGGCAAGGAAAAAGGCGTAATGCCATGGATGATAGATACTTTCATTCACGAAAAAGCAGGAAATTCTATTACCCTCGATTTTGAAGGATCCAATGATGAAAACCTGGCCAGGTTCTATGCATCATTTGGTTCTGAAAAGACTTTCTACCCTCGTTTGAAGATGAATAATCTGCCAGTGATACTTAGACCCCTCTTATCTGTGTACAGGAAATTTAGGGAAATCTGAAAAAATAAATTAAAAAAGTTGGGTCAGGGATCACATGATTTTCGATACATTTGCGGTAATACCTTATTACAGAATACTCACCCCATTGACTTAAAATCCATACCATGGTTATCAATCTGGGCACACAAAATTCATTGGTTAATCAGTTTATTGCTGAGTTGCGCGATGCTGGTATTCAAACTGATAGTATGCGGTTTCGTAAGAATATGGAAAGGTTGGGGGAGGTCTTCGCTTATGAGATCAGTAAACGACTGGAATTTGAATCCAGAGAGATTACTACATCCCTTGGAACTGCCAATGTTCCTGTTTTAAAATATCCACCCATTCTTGGGACCATTCTTCGGGCCGGGTTGCCATTACATCAGGGTTTACTGAATTTCTTTGACCATTCTGACAATGCTTTTGTGTCGGCATACCGCGAACACAGGAAAGATGATGAGTTTGCTGTGAGGATTGAATATACTTCATGCCCGGATCTCGAGGGCAAGGTGCTCATCCTGAGTGATCCTATGCTTGCAACAGGGCATTCAATGCTCTCATCTTACAAAGAATTGGTACAGCAAGGCAAGCCTGTGCATACACACCTTGTTGCTGTATTAGCCAGTCTCCAGGGAATAGCGTATCTGAAACGTTATATGGGGAGCCAGGATGTTACTATCTGGGTCGGTGCCATTGATGATGAATTAACTGCCCAGGGATACATTGTACCTGGCCTGGGTGATGCCGGCGATCTCGCTTTTGGAAAAAAGGCCTGATAAGCAAAAAATCAAACTGAACATATCATTACTATTTGGCGTTGAAGTAATAAATGATTAGTTGCAACGTTAATTAATTGTTTCTTACTCCTCAATGCATGTCTGCTCTTCTCAAGCTTTTAATAGTCTTTGCCCTTAGCAGTGTCAAATTCCTGCTGGCTCCACCTCTTTCTTTCGGAATGGGGCTGAATTTTGTTCAAACCCTGGCATCTACATCAGCCGGTGGAATTATGGGTGTATTCTTGTTTTTTTATCTGAGCAGAAGCATTATTCGGTTATACGATACCTATTGCAGGAAGTATGTTCACGAGGTAACCCACTCCCTGGCAGCAAGATTAAATGTTTTGCATCTTGCAGAAAGACATTTTCCATTACACAGGAAGAGAAAAAAGGTATTTACTTTTACAAACAGATTAATTGTCAGAATCAGAAGGAAGTATGGTTTCATTGGTATTATCATCTTAACACCTGTACTTCTTTCCATCCCGGTTGGCACATTCCTGGTAGCAAGGTTTTACCCCAAAAAGCAGTATATTGTGCTTTACCTGTCAGCATCTGTTGTGTTTTGGTCTCTTCTAATGTCGTCGGCTATTGCCATATTCTAGTAAACTCTTGCCAACTGTTCAGTCAGGATTTTCTGAATTTGTTAAAATTTCAATAATTTTTCAGATAATTTGGGTTTGATCATACCAGACGCTTTTTTTTGAGGTATTTTTGTTTCAGGTGGAAAATGATTCCAATAGAATCATAGGTAATTATCAAACTTTAGTTTCTGGGAAATGGCATTGGTTAAAAATGGAATCGCAAAAGAAAATCTGAAGATTTCACTTCATTCGATTCGCAGTCATAAACTCCGCACTATTCTTACGGTCCTGATCATTTCATTCGGTATCATGTCATTGGTTGGAATTCTTACTTCCATAGATGCCATACGGTATTACCTGAATGAGAATTTCCAAATGATGGGTGCAAATACATTTACTATTCGTAACCGGGCTATGAGGATTCATATGGGTAACAGGAGTAGCCGGCCTACCAATTTTCGTGAAATCACCTATGATGAAGCTGTCAGGTTTAAATCGGAATACAGCTTTCCTGCCAGTACCTCTATTTTTATGTATGCTACAAATACAGCTACAGTGAAAAGCGGTAATAAGAAAACACATCCCAATGTACCAGTTATTGGAACAGATGAAGGATATCTTGCTACTTCAGGTTTCGACCTGGGAAGTGGGCGTAATTTTACACCCAATGAGGTTTTTTACGGGAGTTCAGTGGCAATAGTTGGATCTGCAGTCATACAAAAAGTATTCAAAAATAAAGAGGACCCTGTTGGGAAGGATGTCATGATAGGAAATGGCAAGTACCGTATTATCGGAATATTACAGGAGAAAGGATCAAGCCTGGGATTTAACCCGGATAACATTTGCCTGTTACCCATCAATAATGTAAGGGAAAGGTTTCCCCGGCCCAGGGCAAGTTATTCCATCAATATTAATGTTGATAATGGGGAAGCTCTTGATCCCGCTATTGGAGAAGCTACCGGTTTGCTAAGGGTGATTCGTGATGTGGGTGTCGGTGAAGAAGATAGTTTCGATATCAGTAAGAGTGATAATCTTTCAGCCATGCTGTTTGACAGCCTCAAATACCTTAGGATGGCTGCCACAATAATCGGACTGATTACTCTTATTGGCGCTGCTATCGGGTTAATGAACATTATGCTTGTCTCAGTTACTGAGCGTACCAGGGAAATCGGGATCAGGAAAGCTATTGGGGCTACCCGGAAAACAATCAGGAATCAGTTTCTTGCTGAAGCCATTGTTATTGCCCAGATTGGTGGTCTGCTGGGTATTATCCTCGGGATCGCCATTGGTAACGGGCTTTCACTGGCTATTGGCAGCAGTTTCATCATCCCATGGGCCTGGATAGGACTTGGGGTAGGATTGTGTTTTATTGTTGCCCTGGTTTCCGGGATTGTGCCTGCGTCCAAGGCTGCTAATCTCGATCCTATTGAATCACTTCGTTACGAATAATCCTCCCGTTTTTATTTTCTTGAATTGAAGCTGCCTACAGCAATTAGCTGGTCATAAACTGTGCCCCGCTCATGATGATAGACAAGGATAGTGTAATTATTCTCTGTTTCATGATGGCTGCCTTCAATAAAGGATATATCCCCGGAAACTGAGTTGTTTTCAAGAAAAACATAATTGTAGTTATAGTAGCCTTGCTTCAGATACAGTGATGCTTCATAACCATGCCGCTGGAAATTGTAAGTCATCCTGTTATCTGTCCCGTATTGCCAGCCATTAAATGCCCCACCCACATACATATTGCCATGTATAAGTGGTGCAGAATAGGCAAGGAAAAAATCAACATAAGCATATTCTCCCATGGTTGCAATACTGGATTCATCTTCAGTTTTTAATAAAAACCTGCCATTGATATCTTCATCCCCGATATAAACCTTAAAAATTCTACGCTCCGTTTCCCATAAACTAACATGGTACTCAGAGTTTTCAAAATGGATCTCTTTAACTTTATCTGAAAGATATTTCAGGCTTTTCAGGTCGAAATGCCTGAATTCATTGCCTGCTACAAACTGATTTGTTCCATTATCAAAGGAGTAATCCAGTATATCACCTTTAACCATAAAAGGTTTCAGGGTTGTTAATGCATTATCCCATCGGTTATTCTGAAGGATACAAACCTTCAGGTCCTGATAGGGAGCATCAATTCTGTAAGCATCGGTATAGATAGAAAAATCAATTTCCTGGTGAGTG
Source organism: Bacteroidales bacterium (assembly GCA_016707785.1). NCBI lineage: Bacteria > Pseudomonadati > Bacteroidota > Bacteroidia > Bacteroidales > Bacteroidales bacterium. Next base: position 117,827 of record JADJGZ010000010.1, read on the forward strand.
TCTGTTTCGTCAATGGTTGAGGCTCTCTTAACTGTCGCCTCCAGCGAGACCTTCGGTTCAAAAACCATGAATCTTCTTGTAAAGATGTATTGTTCACTTCCATCATCAGCATGTTTGAAAACCCTGATTATGTAGTTACCTGATAGTTTGACCGACATTTTTGTATTTGGAAATACCAGGCTGTAATGTGTATAGGATTCCCTGGTATTAAAGGAAAACTCATATTGCTCGATGCGATCCTCCATCATTCCATCAATGTATTCATTACTCCAGATTTCGGTCGGATTCCATGCTGCATCACAATGAGTAAAGGAATAATAGTATTCTTCAATGTTTCCTTCAATATCATCAAATTCAAGTTCCAAAGTTTCACCAGAATTCAGCTGTATAATGGGATCTGAAAGTAAGAAGCCCGATTTATATAATAAAATAGAATGTATGGATGGACTGTAAACAAAGTCAGAATAGCGTAACTGCTGATCATTGAAATAATCGACTGAATCAGGGTTCGCAGAAACGGTATCCGGGCACATGAAGATTCCGGCAATATAAATTAAAGCTATTAAATGGGCATATCTCAGCCGGTTGATTACTTTTGATGACATAGACAGAAATCATGGTTGATTTAATACAAAGGTAGAGCATTCCTGCCATTGTTTTGGAAACCATTAACTGACTAAATATTGGCTACAAAAAATATTTTATATTGATAGTATACATATATTTATTTCTATCTATATTTGGCGCGCTTTTGAAGAGCAATATTTCTCTTATTCCGAAGAAAAAATGGCTGATACCATAAAGATTAAAAAGGGCCTCAATATCAATTTATTAGGAGAGGCTAAAAAGTCAGTTTCCTTATATCATGCAAAGGAATTCGCGATAAAACCTACTGATTTTATTGGTGTTTTCCCCAGGCTCCTGGTCAAGGAAGGCGATGCTGTTAAGGCTGGTTCCCCTATATTTCATGATAAATTTAAGGAGAAAGTCGTATTTGTTTCCCCGGTCAGTGGAACCGTTAAGCAAATTAAGCGTGGTGACAAGAGGGTTCTTGAGGAGATTATTATCTCGTCTGATGACAACAATGACTCAATAGAGTTCGGCAAGCATGACCCCAATTCCATGGATCGGGCCTCTATTATAGAATTCCTGATTCAAGCCGGCATTTGGCCAATGATTCGTCAACGTCCGTATTCTGTTATCGCCAATCCTGACGATAGTCCGAAAGCTATATTTATTTCAGCGTTTGATTCTTCTCCTTTAGCACCGGATCTTTCGATGATTATAAAAGAAGAACTGAATACTTTCAAGACAGGTCTGGATGTACTGGCAAAACTGACTTCGGGTAAAGTCCACCTGGGTTTACCTGAAGGCCGTTCAGAACTTGCCGGTATAAAAGGAGTAGAGACAACATTTTACGCTGGCCCTCATCCTGCTGGAAACGTAGGCATTCATATTCATAAGCTGAATCCTATTAATAAAGGCGAAGTTGTCTGGACTGTGAATGCACAGGATGTAGTTATCATCGGTCGTCTTTTCAATGAAGGCAGGTATGATAGTTCTGTTGTTATTGCCCTGACAGGGTCAGAAATCAAAAATCCACAGTACTTCAAAACCTTTAAAGGAGCTTCTATCAAGGATTTAATGAAAGACAATCTGAAAAGTCAGAATGTCCGTTTCATTAGTGGGAACGTGCTTACCGGTGACAAAGTACGACAGGACTGTTACATAGGATTCTATCATCAGCAAATTACAGTCATTCCTGAAGGAAATTATCATGAATTCTTTGGTTGGGCCACCCCTGGTTTTAACAAATTTAGCTTTTCAAAGGCTTTCTTCTCCTATCTCAGTCCCAGGAAAAAATTCATGCTCGATACAAATCTTCATGGCGGAGAAAGGGCTTTGGTAATGACAGGTCAATACGAGCAGGTGCTTCCTATGGATGTTCTTCCGATGCAATTGATTAAATCATGCATGATTGAAGACATTGAACTGATGGAGAAACTTGGTATCTATGAAGTTGATGAAGAAGACTTTGCATTGATTGAATTTATTGACACCTCCAAAACCAATATCCAGAAGATTATCCGCAATGGATTGGACCTTGTGCGAAAGGAAATGAGTTAGCCTCTGGCTTTTAAAAGATTCTTATCAAACGCTCTATTCAACCAAAATCATAAATGAAAGCATTACGAAATTATCTGGATAAGATTAAGCCGCAGTTTAAGGAAGGGGGGAAGTTTGAAAAATTGCATTCTACCTTTGATGCAATTGAAACCTTCCTTTATGTTCCTGATAAAACGACTTCATCCGGAAGCCATATCAGGGATTCCATTGACCTGAAAAGGACAATGACAGTGGTAATCATGGCATTGATCCCTTCACTTCTTTTCGGTATCTGGAACACTGGTTATCAGCATTTCCTTTCACTAGGACAAGATGCAGGTTTCATGGAAATGGTAGGTTATGGACTGATAAAGGTTCTACCGATTGTTGTTGTATCATACGCATCCGGACTCGCTGTTGAGTTTATTTTTGCCCAATACCGCGGACATGAAGTGAATGAAGGCTACCTGGTTTCAGGAATGCTCATTCCACTTGTAATGCCTGTTGATATTCCTTTATGGATGGTTGCTGTAGCATCAATATTTGCAGTAATTCTTGGGAAGGAAGCTTTTGGCGGAACCGGGATGAATGTATTCAATCCGGCATTGCTTGCACGTGCCTTTATTTTCTTTGCCTATCCTGCTCAGATTACCGGAGATACTATATGGACCGGTGGCCTTACAAAAGGTGAAGGGGTTGTTGATGGTTTTTCAGGTGCTACACCTCTTGCAAGAGCAGCTGCCGGTGCGATCGATAAACTTCCTTCAATACAGGACCTCTTTTTTGGATTTATCCCTGGTTCAATTGGTGAAACATCAAAGCTTGCCATTTTAATAGGGGCTGCAATCCTGATTCTGACCGGTATAGGTAGCTGGAGAATAATGGTATCCGGTTTGCTCGGTGGAGTAGTTATGACTTTGATCTTTAATGCTTTCAGTGCCAATGCCTACATGACAATTGACCCTCTTACGCAGGTATTGATGGGTAGTTTCCTCTTTGGTATGGTTTTCATGGCTACTGATCCTGTAACCGCTGCCCAAACCAACCGGGGGAAATGGATTTATGGCTTCCTTGCCGGTTTCTTTGCTATAATGGTCAGGGTATTCAATCCAGCCTACCCTGAAGGTACAATGCTGGCGATATTGCTAATGAATACATTTGCCCCACTTATCGATCATTTTGTGATTGAATCCAATATCAAGCGCAGGCTTAAAAGAGCTGCTTCATTAATGAAATCCTAATTCCTGATTTGAAATGGTTCATAGTAATAAATACATACTCGTCTACTCTGTGGTAATGGTTGTGGTTGTTGCCGTATCATTGACCATAGTGGCGGTTCAGTTAAAACCTGCGCAGGACGACAATATCCGGATTGAAAAGATGCAAAATATCCTTTCATCTGTGAATATCAGTACTTCTGAAATTCCCAAAAAGGAAGTAATCAATGTCTATAATAAATTTGTGAAGAGGGCATTTGCTGTCAACATGAAAGGTGATATTATAGAATCACATACGGAAAAAGTATTTCCTATTGAGATGGCTAATGAACTAAAGAAAGCTCCTGAAGATCAGATACTGCCGATTTTTGTTGCCACCTTTGAGAATGGTGATTCTGCTTTTATTGTCCCCTTGAGAGGCAAAGGATTATGGGGCTCTATTTGGGGCTATATGTCTTTCAAACCTGACTTTAACACGATTCTTGGTTGTGTTTATGATCATAAAAGTGAAACGCCGGGTTTGGGCGCTGAAATCAATACAGAATGGTTTCAGAAATATTTTTTCGGTAAATCTATTTTTGATGAGCAGAAAGAGTTTACCTCAATCAACATTATAAAGGGTGGTGCTAAAGATGATGATCCACATGGTGTGGATGCCATCTCGGGCGGAACCATTACCAGCAAGGGTGTTGAAAAAATGCTCCGCGATAACCTGGCGGGCTATGTTGCTTACTTTAAAAAACAGATGAAATCATGAGCACTGATAATTCCATAAAAGTAAAAGATCCCTGGTTCTCGGCTAAAAACCTGAAGTTATTAAGGAATCCATTTAATATGGAGAACCCGATAACAGTGCAGGTTCTTGGAATCTGTTCAGCTTTGGCTGTTACCGTCCAGATGAAACCTGCTATTGTAATGGCACTGTCTGTTACGATTGTTACAGGGTTTTCCAACCTGATCATTGCATTACTCCGCGACACCATTCCTTCCCGTATCAGGATCATTGTCCAGCTGGTAGTGGTTGCAGCTTTGGTTATTATTGTTGACCAGGTATTGAAAGCCTATGTATATGATGTGAGTAAAAAACTCTCGGTATTTGTGGGTTTGATCATCACAAACTGTATCCTAATGGGTCGTCTGGAAGCTTTTGCTATGGCAAACAAACCATGGCCTTCCTTTATTGATGGAATCGGTAATGGGCTGGGTTATGGACTTATCCTTGTTATTGTAGCATTCTTCCGTGAATTTCTTGGGTCTGGCAAAATCTATGGTTTTGATGTAATTCCCCAGTCATTTTATGATGCCGGTTATGTTAATAATGGATTAATGATACTTCCCCCGATGGCACTCATGACTATTGGGGTCATTATCTGGGTTCAGCGATCCAAGAACCCGGATTTACAGGAAAAGAATTAAGAATCGGTTCAATACCTCTCTAAGGATAAAAGAATAACAATGGAAAATTTATTCAACCTGTTCGTAAGAAGCATCTTCATTGATAATATGATTTTTGCATATTTTCTTGGAATGTGTTCCTACCTGGCTGTCTCCAAAACAGTGAAAACCTCAATAGGACTAGGAGTGGCAGTTATATTTGTTCTACTGATCACTGCTCCTGTTAACTGGTTGGTAGATACCTATATGCTAAAAGAAGGAGCCCTGGCCTGGTTAAGTCCGGAGCTGGCCGATCTTGACCTTAGCTACCTGAGCTTTATGATTTTTATTGCAGTAATTGCAGCCATGGTACAATTGGTTGAAATGGCTGTCGAGAAATTCTCACCTTCTCTCTATAATGCACTCGGAATATTTCTTCCATTGATTGCTGTGAACTGCGCCATTCTTGGGGTTGCATTATTTGTTCAAGAGAGGGAGTATTCTACCATTGGCGAAGTTACAACCTATGCCGTTGGATCCGGGGTTGGATGGTTCCTGGCCATCGTATCGCTGGCTGCCATAAGGGAAAAAATACGTTATTCACATGTTCCAAAACCTCTGAGGGGGTTGGGAATTGCCTTCATCCTGACAGGTTTGATGGCTATTGCGTTTATGAGTTTCATGGGTATTAAGATCTAAAGATAGAGGTGAAGATATGATAACAACATCCTTACTGTTCATGGGCCCTCTTTCCGGGCCACTATTGATCGGAACTGCGATTTTCCTTCTGGTTACTATCCTGCTGGTAGTGATGCTATTGGTAGCAAAAGCCAAACTTGCCCCTTCTGGTCCCGTCACTCTTACCATTAATGGTGACAATAAAATCACGGTAGGTGCTGGTTCCAACATTCTTACCACACTCGCAAATGAGAAAATATTCCTTCCATCTGCTTGTGGCGGCGGCGGAACTTGTGGTATGTGCAAATGCCAGGTAATCGAAGGCGGTGGTACCATACTTCCGACTGAAACCAGCTTTTTTACCCGTAAACAGCAACAGGAGAGTTGGAGACTCGGATGCCAGGTGAAAATCCGTGAAAACATGTCGATTGAAATACCCAAAGAGGTATTTGGAATCAAGAAATGGGAATGCGAAGTTATTTCCAATTCAAATGTGGCCACCTTTATCAAGGAATTCGTTGTTAAACTCCCGGAAGGTGAAACCCTTGATTTCCAGAGTGGAGGCTATATTCAGATTGATGTTCCCAAATGTGAAGTCGATTTTAATAATATTGAGGTAGAAAAGGAATACAGAGAAGACTGGGATAAATTGAAAATTTGGGATCTGAAGATGAAGAACCCGGAACCTATCTTCAGGGCTTATTCTATGGCCAATCATCCTGCCGAAGGAAATATTGTCAAACTGAATATCCGCATAGCTACACCCCCCTGGGACCGATCAAAGAATCAGTTCATGAATGTAAACCCCGGGATTTGTTCCTCCTATATTTTCTCCAGGAAACCGGGTGACAAAGTAGTGGTAAGTGGCCCTTATGGTGAATTCCATATCAAGAAGACAAACCAGGAAATGGTGTTTATTGGTGGAGGTGCAGGAATGGCTCCTTTGCGTTCAATGATTTTCCATCTTTTCCAGACCGAAAAATCATCCCGTAAAGTAAGTTATTGGTATGGAGCCCGATCACTGAGAGAAACCTTCTATGATGATGAATTTAAGGCTATTGAAGAAAAGTTTCCCAACTTTAAGTTCAATCTCGCTTTAAGTGAACCTCTTCCGGAAGACAATTGGAAAGGGTATACCGGATTTATTCACCAGGTAGTATTGGACAATTACCTTGCCAAGCATTCTGAACCTGAAGATATTGAATTCTACCTCTGTGGCCCTCCAATGATGAATTCGGCTGTTTTTAGAATGCTGGATCAGCTTGGTGTACCACCGGAAAATATCGCTTTCGACGATTTTGGAGGTTAAATTCTTAACTTGCGCAAAATTAGAATTCAATGAGCGCAAAATTTCTGACATCTTTTAGAGTTACCGGGGTAATCATTATGGTTACCCTTTTGGTTTTGTTTTATTCCTGCACTGAAAAGAAGCAATTACAGCTATTCAGGTTTACAGGCGAGACTCAGGGGACTTACTATGCTGTTACCATTATTGCAGAGGATTCAGCGAATCTGCAACCCTCTATCGATTCGTTGCTCAGGCGATTCGACTCCTCTGCCTCTGTTTATAAACCCAATTCAATTATTTCCAGGTTGAATCGCAATGATAGCAATGCAATGGCTGATGAAACCTTCACTGCAGTTTTCCAAAAAGCAATGGAGGTTTCTGAAAAAACAGGCGGTGCTTTTGACATTACCGTTGGTCCATTGGTCAGTGCCTGGGGTTTTGGCTTATCGGAGAGGCTGAAGATTGATCAGCATACTGTTGACAGCCTTCTGGCCTTCGTAGGTTATCACAAAGTTAAGCTGGCAGAAGGGAAGCTGGATAAAGAGGATCCGCGCATCAGGATCGATTATAATGCGATTGCGCAAGGGTATGCCGTTGATGTCCTGGCGGATTTCCTGGCATCAAAGGGAATAAAATCCTACCTGGTTGATATTGGAGGTGAAATTGTGGGACATGGCAGCAGGCTGGATGGAACCGACTGGAATGTTGGGATTGAGTTACCGGCAGATAATCAAGATGATGAAAGGAAGATTCAGGCCGTAGTCCTCTTGAAAAACAAGGCACTTTCCACCTCGGGGAATTACAGGAAATACTATGAAGAGAATGGTGTCCGCTATTCCCATACCATTGATCCTTCAACAGGTTATCCTGTAAAGCATTCGCTGTTAAGTGTATCTGTTTTGGCAAAGGATTGCATGACTGCTGATGCATATTCCACAGCCTTCATGGTCATGGGACTGGAAAAAGCCAAAAAATTCCTTGAATCACAAAATGAGTTAGAGGCCTATTTTATTTATTCAGTAAATAAAGGGGTCAATGAGACCTTCTTTACAAAAGGCTTTGAATCCATCCTGGTAAAAGATTCAGATAAGAAATAGGAATTGGGTACAACTATGCTGAAAGCATAGTGTATTCACTTGATCAGGGAAATTCTGTTATTGGTTTTCGCAACTTGATTCATTACTTCCCTCACAGGAACAACCTAATTTCTGTCCTGTAGCAGGGTCGACACTGCTGCAGGATTTCCTGAAATCACCATCCTTAACAAGGAATAGCCTTATGGCAATCCCCGCAATTGAAAGCCCTACCAAAATGACAGCAACTATGATGAGTTTTAGCATTGATTCTGTTCTCCGATCCGCATGAAAATGCGATAATTATGTTATCAGTATTTTGGTTTACGCCCCCGATGGTTCTTTTCTCCTAATCCGGGGATTGTCTTATACTGTTTGCTTTTCAGCCCAATGTAACTCTTTTTAAAGAATATGAATGTGCTGGTTTTATCCAGTTTAAGATTCGACAGTATGTTTTTGTCAGAAGTTGTCCTGAACTGATTAACATAAACAGTTATCTCATTGATATGTTTAGGATCATCATGATTTTCCAGGAACTCTTTTACCAACTGCTTAATAGTTCCAGTTTTAATCAGTTGCCACTCTTTTAATGCATAGGTACTTGTTTTTCCGATGGCAACTACTTCTTCTATACTGAGGATAGAGGAACGGAGGGATTCAATATTTGGTGGGATCCTGGTGGTTCTCGTTTTGAGTTCTTTGCATATCTCAGTGAGTTTCATGGGTCTGCCTGAATCTTCAAGGATACTGAGGATATGTTCTGAAAGTTTTACAAGTGTATTACGGTGGAAAGTGATGTTTACTTTATCAAAGCCAAGGTTGAATTCTTCTGTAAGCATCCGGCGACAGATTTGTTTGAGTCTGTCATTCATCACCTGGGAAGGAAGCAGGAATTTGCTCAGATATTCCATTGCATCAACGGTATAATCATTCTCAACCCTGGATTCAATTTTAGATTCCACATCTGTAAAGAAAGCCCTGAAACTAAATACATCCCTATACTTCCTGCTGATCAGGTAATAATTCTTGTAATTATTTTCAAGATCCTGAAATGAGATGAAATATCTCTGCAATGTTCCTGAAAGAATCAGAGCATAGAATTTGCCGGTATAATCCAGTTTTTCCCTGGCATTGATTCTTTTAACCAATTCATCATTAACGACAAGGAATTCCTTTTTCAGATCCAGGTCATAGTTAAACTGCTTGTCAATGTTGAAGAATCGCTGTGCTATTTTATTTACAGCCATAGCAACCTTTTCAGGCACTTTTTGAGCGATCTGCCTGACTCTTTCCCTGGTAATACTATAATGATCTCCAATGGATTGAAGTGTCCTTTTCTGTGAATTTGCAAGAAATCCGAAATTGTTCCTGAAAATATATAACTCACGTTCATTCAGAATATATTGCACAATAATCTGCATGAATTTGAAAAACGGGAAATTCTTTGAGATGAACGCTTCCTTATATTGTTCAGTGACTTCAGAAGGCACTTTAAAGTTAACGTAGCAAAAAAGCTTAAAATCCTCAAAGCCCAGTAGCGGCTCATTCATCCTGAGGTCATCAAGTGTGAGTCCTGATAAGGCCAGGTATTTTTGTGATAACTGGATAAGTTCAAGATCTGTTTTGAGTCCACAGTTCCTGATATCGCGAAAAGTGCCACGTTCAAGAAAGTAATAGAGGATTTTATAGAGGGTATCCAGGGAGCCTTCGAGACAAACATTCTTGGTCCTTTCCGAGAGGTTGTTGATATTCTTCAACTCCTCTATATGATAATTGATGAGGTTGGATAAAGGTGCCACGGCTTTGTATATTTTGTTAAACAGTAATTTACAAATTTAACTAATAATTAGGCGAATTCTACTTTTTATATGCTGTTTGTCAAAATTTATTTTCATAAAGCTGTTTGCGGATTTCATAACATATGATTGCATTTGCAATGGAAGCATTCAGAGATTCAGCATGATAGGCTGATGAGAGGGGTGATGTTAAATGTGGGATAAAGATTGGATCAGTTATTAAAGGAAATAGAGAAGGGGAGATGCCTTTTGATTCATTTCCTATGATTAATATGCCTGATTCCGTGAATTTTTTTTCTGTAATTGAGGGACCGTGAAGGAGAGCCCCATATACTTTTATAGAAGGAAATCTCCTGATAGATTGTTCCAGGTCGGCATAAACAATTTGAACCCTGGCGAACGAACCCATGGTAGCCTGAACAACTTTCGGATTGTAAAGGTCTACGCAATCAGGTGAGCAGATGATCTGCCTGATTCCAAACCAGTCTGCAGTGCGAAGAATGGTTCCCATATTACCGGGGTCCCTGATTCCATCGAGTGCCAAAATCATTTCAGCAGCATTGAAACTTTCCAGTTGGAGTGTGGAAGGGATCTGAACCAGTGCCAGGACTTTATTAGGTGTTGTCAGGTCGCTGATTTTCGATAGTTCTTCATCGGATACTATGATAAGTTCAAGGTTCTTTCCAGCGATTGCGTTACTGTTTAGTTCATACCACGATTGAGTGCAATAAATGGATTTAGTGGTTAGTTGTCCATGGATAAGTTCATTAACACTTTTTTCTCCTTCAACAATGAAAGCCTGGTGCAACTGCCTGTATTTTTTAACCTTGAGGGAATTGATGAACTTAATAGTATTTTTGGAAAGCATGGTTACAGGGTGTTGAATGACTGATGCTCAAAAAAAAATCCCGGGAAATCCGGGATTTAAGGTACTATAAAATTTGTCAGGTAAAGAATTATTCAGCAACAACTTCAAAACTGATGGTTGCCTGAACTTCTTTATGCAGTTTGATAGTGGCTTTGTAAGAACCGAGTTCTTTGATCGATTCACCATCGAGGTGGATCTTTTTCCTGTCAATATCAAAGTTGAATTGTTCCTTGATGGCTTCTGCGATCTGAATCGCATTTACAGAACCATAAATCTTACCGGTTGCACCGGCTTTTGCGCCGATTTTCACTGAAAGATTTTCAAGGGATTTCAACAGCTTTTCAGCTTCTGTCCTTGATTTCTGTTCTTTATAAGATTTCTGCCTGAGGGTTTCGGCATTCATCTTTTTATTTGATTCGGTGGCAAGAATGGCATATCCTTGAGGAATCAGGTAGTTGCGTCCGTAACCATCTTTCACGGTTACTAAATCATGGGCATAACCCAGGTTTGTTACGTCTTTTTTTAGAATGATTTCCATCTCGACCTCCCTATTTTAATAAATCTGCAACATATGGTAATAAAGCGAGGTGACGGGCACGTTTGATAGCCTGGGCAACCTTGCGCTGATACTTGGTACTGGTACCAGTGATGCGGCGTGGTAAAATCTTACCTTGCTCGTTAATGAACTTCAAAAGGAAGTCGGCATCCTTGTAGTCGATGTACTTGATACCGCTCTTTTTGAACCTGCAATATTTCTTTTTCTTGACGTCAACCGTGATGGGAGTCAAATATTTTATTTCTGAATTTCCTTGATTGGCCATGGTTTAAATGTTAAAGGGTTCTGAATTAGGCTTCTGCCTTTACTTCTGCAGCTGCAGCCTTGTTGGCACGCCTTTTTTCGCTGTAAGCGACGGCATGTTTATCCAACACGAAGGTGAGGAATCGTAAAATGCGCTCATCACGTTTGAAGGCAACTTCCAGGTCAGCAATAACTGTACCTTCAGCTTTGAAAGCTAAAAGACAATAAAACCCGGTGGTTTTCTTCTGGATCGGATAGGCTAATTTACGGAGGCCCCAGTTGTCCTCGTATAGCACTTCAGCCCCTTTGTCAATAAGGAACTTGTTAAATTTGCTTACCGTTTCCTTCATCTGTTCTTCAGATAAAACGGGAGTCATAATGAAAACGGCTTCGTACTGTCTAATCATTTGTTTTACTTTGAATTAATTAAACAACTTTGTGGTTTAAAAATGGAGTGCAAAGATAGTAATTATCCTTAAACAAACAACTCCGGTTTGAATTTCTGCTGAATATTATCAGAGCAATGATTGATATCCAATGATTGTTTCTCGGGTATTGTTTCTTGCTATATTTGAATACCTAACATAATTTCCAACAAAAATCCAATATTGACTCTATATGCTCAAAATTTTACTGATACTGGTTCTGATTGCCTGGACTCAGAGTGCTTTATGTCAGGTTGGGATTAACACCTCTGGCTCCGGTCCCGATAGCTCAGCCATGCTGGATGTAAGCTCAGAGGTAAAAGGGATGCTTCTTCCCCGGATGACTGCTCTGCAAATGTTAGCAATCCCAAACCCTGCCCTGGGATTGATTGTTTTTAATACCTCCCTGACAGGTACATATCCGGATAATTATTCTCCGGGCTTTTACTTTTTCAATGGAACAACATGGAAACCACTAAATGGTAAAAGCGGGCTGTTGGATATGATCCCGGCTTTAGACCAAACACAAATTGATAGTATTACCGGAATAGCCGGAATGCTGGTACTGAACACTTCAAGCAATTGCCTGAACTATTTTTCCGGTCTGAACTGGATGGAGCTCTGTGGTAACTGCACTCCACAGCCAACCCAGGCCCTTGCCGGTTCCGACCAGGTTATCATTGGAAATTCAACTGTGTTATCAGCTAATACTGCCCAATCCGGTACCGGTTCCTGGCAAATCATTCAAGGAACCGGCGGTGCTTTGGGAAATCTGTCTGATCCATTGAGCACATTTACAGGTACCCAACCTGGTAGCTATGTGTTACGATGGACCATTTCCTCCACATGTGGCAGTTCTCAGGATGATGTTACCATCAATTTTCAGAACGATCCTCCTCCGGTATCCAATTCTCTGTTGTTTGCACCTTATGCAGATTGCACGCTCTGGCCTAATTTCCAGATCGAGAATGTTACAGAAACAGGAAACTTGTTTTATACCTGTGCTTTTCTTGTGGATAACCAGGGAGCAACAGGTGCAAACCCTTGCTGGGGTGGCTATTCAACTTTGCTGATGGATTATTACCAGGATAAAATAGCAGCACTCCGGAGCCAGGGAGGGGATGTTATCATTTCTTTCGGAGGAGCTAACGGGGTCGAACTTTCTTATGCTGCAGCAAATGAATATGAGGCGAGGGATGCTTATAAATCAGTTATTGATGCCTATTCCCTCAGTAGCATTGATTTTGATATAGAAGGATTATTTATTGCAGACCCCAACTCAATCCTGAGACGTTCAAAAGCAATGAAGTTGCTGCAAAATGAGTATCCTGCACTGAGAATCAGCCTGACTTTACCGGTAATGCCAACAGGACTAACTGCGGATGGACTGAATGTAGTGCAGAGTGCATTGACCCAGAATGTTAATTTGTCAATAATCAACATCATGGCAATGGATTACGGCGGCAGCGGCATTGACATGGGCAACGCTGCCATCTCAGCCGGAGAAGCGGTATTCGGCCAGATAAAGACCCTCTATCAGAACAATGGCATGAATTTGCCTGATTCGGTATTGTGGAGAAAAATCGGGGTTACACCAATGATTGGAGCTAATGATGTACAGGGTGAAGTTTTCTACCTGGATGATGCTGATGATCTGGCGGCCTGGGCTTCAAACAGGAGAATCGGGAGGCTTTCCATTTGGTCCGTTAATCGCGATAAACCTTGCTCCAATCCCAACGACCCGCTTTACTCCTGTAGTCATATCAGCCAGGCGTTGTACGAGTTTTCGGGAATCTTTAATTCAGTTGCCGGAAGTTCTTTTAGGAGACCATCAGGCAACACTGGATCTGGCATTCTTCCGAAATCTGAGTTTTGATTTCTGAAATCTTACTTGAATTGGTTCAGAAGGGTGTTACAGATAAATTTGCCAGCAGTTCCATCCCCAAAGACTGGTGGAAAATCGAGTTTAGCACCTTTGAAATACTCATAAGCAGCAACTATCTTTTCAGTTTCTGCATCAGCAATCATTCCGGCTCCATTTTCAACAATCTCAACCCACTCCGTTTCCGGCCGTGCGATGATCAATGGCTTTCTGAAGAAATACGCTTCTTTCTGCACGCCTCCCGAATCAGTTAATATCATGCCACAATGCTTTTCGAGCAGGATCATTTCCATATAGGATACAGGCGGGATGATATGGATAGCAGGATGTTGATGAATTTGACTGAAAACCTGGCTGCTTAGTTTTTCCTGCAATAATTTGGAGGTTCGCGGGTGAAGAGGGGATGACTATTTTCATACCTGAACGCTCTGCAATGATGAGCATAGCCTTAAAGATGGCTTCAAGACGTTCAGGGATATCAGTGTTATTGTCGCGATGGACCGTGCATAGTACAAACCGTCCATCTTCCAATCCCATTGACTGTAAGATTGTTGAGCGTTCTTCAGCCAAACTGGAATAATAGACAAGGTTATCGAACATAATATCCCCGCAGTGGAAAATCCCGGGATTATCAATGCTGTATGGAGGTTTTGACTCTATCCGGAATCCCTCCCTGCTAAGATTTCTGATCCCGGCAGGAGTTGGAACAAACAGCAGGGTAGAAGAGTGGTCGCACATGATGCGGTTGATTTCTTCCGGCATTGATTTATTAAATGAACGCAATCCCGCTTCAATATGCACAATGGGTACCCTGAGTTTTGCGGCTGCCATTGCACCTGCGAGGGTACTATTGGTGTCGCCGAATAGAACGAGGTAATCAGGTTTAAGGTTCAGAATTTCTGTTTCAATCCCTTCAAGCATTCTGGCTGTTTGCTTCCCATGACCGGCTGATCCGATATTCAGATTGATATCCGGATGAGGTATTTGCATCTCCTCGAAAAACACCTGCGACATATTGGCATCATAGTGTTGTCCTGTATGAAGGATGGTTTCATGGATCTGATCCGGGAAATGGTTCCTGATGGCCCGGCTCAGGGCTGCTGCTTTGATAATCTGAGGTCTGGCCCCTACAATGGTAAGAATTTTCATTCAGAATTGCTTAAAAGGTTAGAGCGTGAATGTAAAACGATGTATTCTCCGGTATGTTCATAATCTTCCGTCATCCGCAAAGCTGTAATATCGTTCATCCCCCACAATAATATGATCAAGTATCGGTATATCCATCAGATCCCCGGCATTCTTTAACTTTCGTGTAAGGGCAATATCGGCTTCACTGGGTTGTATCTGTCCTGACGGATGATTATGACCAAGTATCATTGAAGTCGCATTAAACTCCAGGGCAAATTTAAAGACCTTTTTCGGATCAACAACAGTCCCTGTAATTCCTCCTGTGCTTATTGATACAGTCCGGATGACACGATTTGCCCTGTTCAGCAGTATTGCAGCGAAATGTTCAAAGTTACTGTAAGCCAAATGCTCCTGGAGAATCTCAAAAGCATGATTACTTCGGGTTATCTGGAATTTCTCCTGGATTTCAGAACTTCGTCGCCGTTTCCCCAATTCAAGAGCGGCCACAATACTCAGTGCTTTAACCTGTCCGATCCCTTTGAATTTCATTAAATCGGCCAGGCTGAGCTTTGACAGTTCGATGAGATTTCCCTGGATATGCTGTAATATCCTTTGTGATAACTGCACGGCAGATTCGGAAGCAGTGCCCGAACCAATGAGGATCGCAATGAGTTCTGCATCACTGAGTGCCGAAGTTCCTTTGATTTGTAGTTTCTCCCTGGGACGATCGTCCTCAGCCCAGCATTTGATGCTGCTTTTATTAATTTCTGACATACTGAAAATGAATAAAGTTTGAATATTTGAAAAAGAAAATAGAATGAAAGAGAATTCAGAATTCAGTATTCAGGAGTCAGAATAGAAAAAATGGAACTATTATTTGGTAAATTATTCCGGATTCTGTCCGCCTGAGATAATGCCATCTGGAGTCTTTGGAGAATAGCACTTTTTGACAATCTCTAAGACTTTTTTGCCGGTTAAAAGTAATAAAAAAAGCTCTCCAAAATGAAGAGCTTTTCAAGTGTTGAAAATTATTTTAGAGAGCGTTTACCTTCCTGGTAAGCTTTGATTTCAGGTTGGAAGCTTTGTTCTTATGGATGATTGACTTCTTGGCCAATTTATCAATAAGCGACACAATTGAGGGGAGCTTTTCAGCTGCAACACTCTTGTCGGTTAGCTCACGAAATTGTTTGACCGCATTGCGCATGGTTTTGGCATAATAGCGATTATGAAGCCTTTTCTTTTCGTTAGCTCTGATCCTTTTGAGGGATGATTTGTGATTTGCCATTGTTATGAATTGCGTTGAAGTTGGTAGCCGGTAGGGGAATCGAACCCCTATTACCAGGATGAAAACCTGACGTCCTAACCGTTAGACGAACCGGCCGTTTTAATTTTTGAGGCTGCAAAGGTAATACTATTTTTTTAATCAACAAGAGGGGAGATAAAAAAGGGCATAATTTTTTTGCTGTAATTTCAACTCTTTATAGATCATGCATTTGTCAATACATTGCAACATTCTCAGGGTACAGGGCAGGGTGATCCTTCAAATCCAACATAGCATTTATGATCCTGATTTCAGTAAATTTCTCCAGATCAGTATAGTAAATCTCTCTCTTCTTTAGTTTCCCTGATATAAGAAGGGCTTCTCTCCTTGTTCCTTCAAGTAAGGGATTCGAAGGCGTAAACCACTGATCTCCTTCTTTCAGGGCTATATTAGCAAACGAGATATCTGTGAGAAACCCTTTTCTTGTGATTAAAATATCATCCTCAGGAATTCCTTGTTTCAAACGATCGAAAACGGCACGGTCACTATATTTATAGGCGTAATGGGTGCCGGCAGATTCGACAAGTTTTAAACTTCTGATAATGCGTGGTTTATAAGGCTCAAATTGTATACCATAAATTTTATCTGCATAATCAATACGGCATTTGATCCTACCTGTTTTAAACTGATCCGGACAATGGATCAATGGGCTTAAATCCTGAATATTATCCATTCGGAAAAAATGTTTCCTGGCTTTTAGAAACCGCTGGTTGTGGTATTCAATATTTTGTACCACTCCCTCTTCAATCCTTATGGTCTCAAATAATAGGAACATAAACCTTTTCTATCATTTCATGATATTCCTTCAAGGGGTCACTGAAGGATGTGATCCCTCCACCACTCTTAAAGATCAGTCCTTTATCAGTTGATTCGATAAAGCGGATCAATACCGCACTATCCAGGGATTCACCATCAAAAACTCCAAATATACCCGTATAAAATCCACGATCATAACCCTCTGTCTGAAGAATAATCTCCACAGTTTTTTCTTTTGGGGCACCGGATACCGACCCTGCAGGTAGCAGTCGAAACAAGATATCTCCTAATCGTGAGGCATATCCCTTCTCTAATTGACCGGTTATTCTGGAACTTACCTGCAACAATGCACCGAAATTGGTTTCCAGTCTTTCCAGGTACCTGAACTGTTCAACTCTTACCTCTTTGGCTACACTGCTCAGGTCGTTTCTTATCAGGTCGGTAATCGTATAATGCTCCGCCAATTCCTTGGGGTCTTCCAGCAATAATTTCTCTGCGTCGGGAATAGTTGCATCAAGGGTACCTTTCATCGGGAATGAAGAAATAATATCATTCCTGATAGTAACAAAGGACTCCGGGGAAAATACAACAAACCGATCTTTAACAAGTAATTTATACTTAGCCTTGCTCTGATGAAAGATTTCCTCGAGGCCCAGACTACATTCTACAGGGGTTGGACTGGTAAGATTCAGCAAGTAAGTGTTCCCGTAATCAATGTGATTTTTTACTTTATGAAACTTATTCAGATAGGAAGGATAATCTTCCGGGTATTTCCGGAAAAGAAATTCACTTATTCTGTTTTCAGTTTGAATTGCATTCGTTTTTCCTGGAAGATGGTAAAGAATAAAAGCTGGATCCACCTCAGCTAAGGGGATCACCCAGCCATTTTCACCACAGAAGTCAATTATGAACAGGAATGGTATCTTTGAAGAACCATATTCATTCATTAACCGGATGGCAGTACTTTTGCTTTTGAATGAATTCCTGAACATAGTGCAAACTTACATTTTTCCCGGATGAATCCCAGCGTACTGCTCATTGATAATCATGATTCCTTTACTCATAACCTGGCTCAAATGCTTGAAGAAGCAGGAGCCTGCGTACTCACGGTTCTGAAATATGATGAAATCAAAATTGAGCAGGTAGATGCTTTTGATAAAATTATCTTCTCTCCCGGGCCCGGGATTCCGTCGGAAATCCCTTTTATGGGAGATGTCCTCAGGGAGTTTTCCAGTTCCAAATCAATCCTGGGAATTTGTTTAGGCCACCAGGCAATCATTGAATACTTTGGTGGGAAATTGTTGAACATGCAAAAAGTAGTTCATGGAATCCGCAGTGAAGTCTCACTCATTGAACCTGTGGATAGTCTGTTCAAAGG